>NZ_JABKCA010000060.1 GCF_013166655.1 Lentimicrobium sp. L6 | reverse complement strand
CTTTTCCAAGACGGGTTTTCTCAATATAAAAAGAACGCTTTTATTAAATTCTATGCTTTGAGTTTAGTTATTCTAAATGATTGGCAACGGATGGCGCTATGCTGCGTAGCGCATTAATATTACAAATTTTTCTGCGTACAAATATATCAAATTGCGAAACGTAATGTTCATATTTACAACAAATTGCGCTATGCAGTATGAGCGCGTGTTACCTGCTGGCTTTAATTTACAGTTTTACTATTAAAAATATTTACAATTCATTCTTCATCAATACCTTTAATCTGTACTCAAAATTTTGTTTAGTGTCGATTCCTTGACTAGTTTCTGAAATATACATTCTCATATATAATTCAGCCTGTTTATTATTTTCAGTAGCCTGATATGATTTTGCAATATAATAGTAGCAAATATTTGCCTCTGGATATTCTTTCAAGCATAACACGAAAAAATCGACTGCCAAGTTTGATCTAGAATTACTTTTTAATAGCCATTTACCTGAATTAATCAAAGGTAAAGGAGTAATTACTTTATTATTAGGTTTTTCTAGTTTCAGAGAATCAAAAAAATATAATGCCAACTTGAAATTGTAATTATCAACCAAACCTAAAAATGCATCATCATTTTCCAAAATTTCAATATTCTTATCAAACTCTTTTTGAGCATGATTTTTCCAAATTTTAATATCTCTATTTAGGATTGGTTTCTCTTCTTTGAAAATTGATTCAAGTATTGTGAAGAAGGCTAGTGAATTAGACTGGAATGGTGAGTGAGCTGAACTATCAATAACAAATAGTTTAGATAAAGGAAACTCCTTCAATATTAATTCAGTTTTATTTCTCCCCCAAGTATTATCCCACTTACCTTCTATAATATAAAAAGGTATTGGGCAGGTTTTGAAGCAATTAGAGAAATCAATATAATCAATAGCACCACTCATTAATGAATTAAAATGCTTGTCATGATGCCATTCATATAAAGAGGTTTGGGCAGCATATGTTTGGGTAGGTTTATAAAAACTTTGTCTTTTCCATGCTCCATTAAGTTCAGCATTAAAAAGCCCCGTTGCTAATGAAACTTTTCCTTCATCAATCAATTTCCAATTTTTATACATCAAATTCTTTTCCAGATTCGAAATATTGAGATATTGATTTCCTGAAATTAGATAGTTTTGTTGGAAGGAAATTTCGCTATTTACTAAAATCACTCCAAGTACATTTTCAGGATAAGTAAATGTGTAATATTGAGCAAGAATTCCTCCAAATGAATGACCTAATACAAACCATTTTTCAATACTAAGTTCTTTTCTTAATGATTCAATATCCTCTATTGATTGTAAAATCGTATATGTAGAATCACCCGTAAACTGACTTAATCCACATCCTCTTTGATCATAATAAATAATTTTGCTGTATTTGCTTGCATTACTAAAATAGGGGTGAAATACATGGCTAGTACCACCCGGCCCACCATGTATCAATAATAAAGGAATTCCAGCTCCTTCTTCTTGAATGTACAAATTAGCACCATTTATTAAGTAATGGTAAGTGCTAACTCCTTTTCTTTTATCAAGTCGCTCTATATTATTAGGAATCTCAACTATTTCATCCGATGTCTGGATGACCGAACTAAAAACTGTTTGCGTAGTATCAAAGTTTATAGTTTGGCAGACGGTGGATATTGTCACTAAAACCAAAACTACGAACAACAACCATTTAGTTTTCATTACTTTAAAATATTTGTGTATAACATATTGTTAACAACAACTCTCTTTTACGATTAAAAACATTTGCTTGTTCAATTATTTCTTGTTGTTTAATATCCTGACAATGATCTATATTGCTCATATTTTAGTTGGATATTTTCAGAAACTTTTGGTTGGGATGTTATCTCCATCCCTTTAGCTAATTTCCACCTGTCGATCCACGAAATACCTCTATCAGAAAATGATTCAGGAAGCATATAAGCTTTGTCCTTTAATGCTTCTTCTAAAGTAATAAATGAGTAATTCCTGTTGATTAATACCTGCAGAATTTCGTCTAAATAATCTGCATTTAGTTCATTTGCATGTAGTAATAATATATGGCTTAAATTATATGAAAGAAAATCTATTGAGAGTTTTTCATAATAGATGAATATGTCATTCATATAGCTAATGTAATCATCGGCAACAATTTTCATGGTGGAACTATCATTTCTTTCTTTTGCTTTCTTATAGCAATAAGCATAAATAAACTCATCATTATCCATTGTTACAGGTGCTGTAGTATAATGATGCTTTAGCAAAATACTATCTAATTGATTTTTATATTCTGCGGTTGAGCCAGTTCTTAATTGGGGATGTCTGAAATATATTAATTCTTCACCATATCTTTTCATCATTGGTTTTGTAATAATTTCGCCCCTTAAAATATCTGTTTCATATTCTTCAATACTTAATTTATTAATGTCCACATGTGAAAAAGTGTGATTCCCTAGTTCGTAGCCATTCCTAAGCCATTGTTCTAGTATTTCAATTCTAGAAGTTTCAGGAAGTTTATTATTATATAACTTTATTTCATTTACAAATCCAATTGCTGGGACATTAAATTTTTTAAATGTTGAAATCAATTTATCATTAACATTTTCTGTTATAAGAAGAGTTTTGCAGTTTGCACACGGAACATCATCTATAGAAATTACAATTTTATTCGACTGCGCAATGGATACGATTGTTGATAATATAAAATAAACTTGAAGTATTAATTTCATCTTAAAAATTTCTTTTGCATTTCATTTATAAAGTCTGCTTTCATCCAAAATATCTTATTGTTTCTGGTGAAAAATATATACTTTCCATCAGAAGTAACTGTTGGCTGATTTTCTTTTGCAATAGTATTTATTTTATCAAGCGGAACTGGGGATGTCCATGTTTTATCAGACTTTAAAAATGTAATGAATATATCAGAACTCTTTCCCTGCACTCTTTTATCAAACATCAAGTAGCTTTCGTCAGATGCAATAAAAACATGCGCCCCTTTTATATTTGCCTGAAGACTTTTAGCTTTAGAATAGCTCCCTCCCGAATGTTCAAACCGAACAATACCATCACAATATAAATTTCCATTTGCTGCAACAGAAACAGAATGAACGGTTTTATTAGGAATACTTAATTTCGAATAATATGGTTTACTCCAATTACCATCTTTCTTCTCCGAAATCCAAATATTTGATGCTGTTTTTGATCCTGGACATGATCGTCGAGAGTTAAAATATATTTTATTACCATCACGAGAATAACTACACTCTCCATTATTACCAACTTTCGAAAATGAGATTATATGTGGTTTCGACCATTTGCCTGATTTAAATTCCAATATATTTATTCCTTCCTTTCTAGTGTAGATCATTTCCTTACCAGATGGTGATATTTCAAATCCATAAATATCCTCATTAGTAGATACAATTCCAGGTGCAAAAACTACTGGTATGGAACCTGGTGTTTCCTGACCCATATAATCACATTCAAAAACGTTTGATAGTATTTTTGTTTCCTCAACCGGCTTCACTTCTTTTCTCACTGGTTCCATTTTTTTAACTTCGTTCTTGGGTTGTGTCTGAGAATTACATGATGCCAAACCTATAAATGTAAATATAAGGATGATGGATATTCTTGGAGATAATTTTATAAAATGTTTCATAGTCTAGTAGATATTTATTTATTGTTTAAGTTGTCAAGCATTGCTTTTGCATTTTTATTTTCAGGGTTTAATTCCAACGATCTTTTAAAGCTATTAATTGCATTTTTTTTCTTTCCAATGGTCATATATAACTCACCTAAACTATCAAAAGCATTCGAGCTTTCTGAAAATAGTTTCGTATTTAATTCAAATACCAATTGAGCTTTTGTTAAATTATTACGCCATAATAAATTATAGCCTAACATGTTTATACTTTGTTCGTTGATAGAATATTGTGTTTTGTTGTTTTTTACATCCAATATCAATTTATAAAATGTATCATTATTAAGATTTTTTGCTAAGACCGAATTAAGAGAGGGTAAAGGGATTTTATATGGTGCATTTAAAAGTATATTTCTAATTCCTGATTCTACGGCCCAAATATTATTATTATGTCCAATATTTGTAAATAGGAGAATGGTATAATCACCCTCAAAGATCCAAGCCATCTCGCAAAGATATCCCCATTGAGCACCATTATAGTGAGCAAATTTTGTTTTCTTTTTTGTATCAGGTAATTGGAGAGTAGTAATATCCCATGAATATGCATGCCCATTTCCAGGGTGAAATTCATCATAAGGGTCGTAGAACCATTCATCATATTTTTCTGGTAATAAGGAATGTTTTGCAAATGATCTATTCCATAAAAACATATCTTCTACCGTTGAATGCAAACCTCCTGCTCCATAAGTATTTAATGGATTCAAATATTTCGGTTTGGTGTATTCCCCCATACCTAATATGTATCCACTTGCAAGTTTTTCAATTACTTTATTAGGTTTAATCAATCCTGAATTTTTCATTTTCAAGGGAATAAATATTCTTTCTTTCAGGTTGTCTTCAAATGCTTTTTTTGTGATTTTTTCAATAATATAAACAAGGATACACATGCCTGAATTATTATACCTATATCTTTCACCTGGTTCAAACTCAAGGTCTCCACTATGTAATACCTCTAATGCAGTTTCTTTTGACAAGGTTTGTGCTAGTTGATTATCTATTCCTCGTACAGCTACATACGGCTTTATTCCAGAAGTGTGTTTTAAAAGATGATTAATATTTACAATATCTCCAATATCTTTGCGGTATTTGGGCAAAAAATCACTTATTACATTATCAACATTTAGTTTGCCTTCTTCTACTAATTGTAAAGTAATTACTGTTACAAATTGTTTAGTAAGTGAGCCAATATCGAAACGAGTATCTACATCATTTGGGATATTCCATTCTCTGTTTGCCAAACCAAACCCTTTATTAAAAAGGATACTGTCACCTTTCGCTATTAGTGCAGTGCCATTAAATAAACCTCTTTCATTACAACTTGCCAAATACCTATCAATTTTTTCTTTTTGGGCAAAAGATTTAGTAATTAACAAAATTGAAACAATGAAAAAGATAGGAATAAATTTTGTACACATATGTTAAATAGATTAATTATAATCCAAAACTAATATGAATGTACCAATCTTCCATACAAAATTCAGGGAGAGGTAGTATACTTAAGTAACAGGTAGCAAAATTTTATATTTAGGGATTTTAACCCATAATTTTTTTAATTCTTGAAAAATATCTACGGCTTAATGCAAATGGTTCTTCAATACCATTTATAAATACTCTATGAGAATTATTGAACCATGGCATTACTTTTCTAACTTCATTTAGGTTAACAATGTAGGATCGATGAATTCTCTGAAAATGCTTTTCTGGCAATCGATTTTCCCAATTTTTCAATGATCTCAAGACTAGATTTTTCTTTCCATCTTTGGTGTAGATTTTTGAATAGTAGTCGTCGGCTTCTATGAGCAAGATTTCTGATAAAGGCAAAAATTGGTGGGATTTATTTATTTGAATAAAAATTTTATCATCAAAGTTCATTTGATGAACTTTCTTGTTCCCTCTCAATGAATCAACTTTAAGTCGTTCGATAGTAGATTTTAACCTACCTACTGAAGCAGGCTTTAATAAATAATCAAATGCATCCACTTCGAAAGCTTTAATAGCATATTCGTCATATGCTGTCACAAAAACTACTCGCACATTTTCATCCAAATCCTTTATTAAGTCAAAGCCATTTTCTCCTCGCATTTCTATATCTAGAAAAATTAAATTGGGCTTATATTTTCTAATACAAGTACGAGCTTCATGCAAATTTTTTGCTTTACCTACCACTTCTATGTTGCCTACTTTGGATATTACATCTTGTAAATCTTCTTGTGCAAGAATTTCATCATCCACAATCAAAGCTCTGTTAATTGCCTCATTCATAATCGCCCTCCTCAATAATTTCAATTTGAACATTAACAAGGTCATCTGCTTTAATTATGTTGAAAGTGTGTGTGTTGGGATAGGCTTGATTTAAACGATTCTTAATATTTTCAAGACCTAAACCTGCTTTATCCATATCTTTATTGTTAAGCCAATAACCACTATTCATAATATTTAAGAGTACTTTATTATTAATAACCTCAGCAGTAACACCAATTTTCAACGGCATTCTACTAGTTTTCATACCATACTTAATGGAGTTTTCAATAATTGGTTGAAGCAAGAAAGCCAATATTGGAAAATCTTCAGCGAGTGGTGCTATTTTTATTTCAAAAGTCAAGTCATCTGCAAATCTAACTTTTTCAATTTTTAAATAGGCTTCCAACATTTCAACTTCTTTATAAACTGGAACTACAATTTGATCATGTGTATTTAAAGAGAATCGTAAAAATTCTGAAATTTGGGTTAGCATTTCATCAGCCTTATCTTTGTCTGTTCTTATTAATGAGCGCAAAGAACTAAGTGAATTAAATAGAAAATGTGGGTTTAATTGGTAGCGAAGCATTTTCAGTTGAGTATTTTCTGACATTAAAATTGCTTTTTCTTTTAGAAGTTTTTCAAAGGTTCTATCTTTATAAAATATAGTTCCAATATAAATTCCAGACCATGACAAGAATATCAACGAGTTACGTAAAAATATTTTCAAATATCCTGGAATTGTTAAGGCTTTAAAACCTCCTATTATGGGGTCGATACCAAAAATTGGAATGCTGAGCAAATAGTCAAGAAAGTGCCAAGCCACACCAGAAAATATTGAAATTCCAGAAGCAAATATTATGATAATATTAATGTTTTTTTGAAACAGATTGAGTTTTCTAAATAGAATCCCAATTAGTAATGACATTGACAAGCCTAAAGAAATAGATATTAATTCACCAACAAAATTTTCAGGTTGGTTATAACCTCTTTGATAATTTATATACATATCAATACTACCAATAACCAACCAAAAAAGGATTGTTAATATCCAAAATACTTTTATGTTTCTTTTGTTGTCTTCCACTGTTCAATTATTACAATATTGGTCTAAGGTAAACTATTCACATTAAATTTTCATTAATAAGAAGTTTGATTTATTTCACTTTATTATTTAATTTCACAGTGTGAGCTTGCAGGTAACGTTTTGAATATGGTGCGTTTGGCATTTTAAAACACTTCATTTTCAGGTTGCGACTAAGTTTATTTATTGCTATTATATTCATTTTTAGTACTAACTGCCAAATGCACTATATTTTTTGTTACCTGCTGGGCTTTTTCATTCTTTTATCAATTTTCCCCCTGCAATCTCATAATTGTCATTAATAAGTTGATAATAATAAATTCCTGAATTAAGATATTCTCCTGATATTTCAATTTTGCCAGAGTTTATTGGATTAATTCGTTTTATTAGTTGTCCAGTTGAATTAAAAATTTGAAGTCTGTATGTTTGTGAACTCGAATAGTCGAAATTTAGGATAGTTGAATGGTTGAATGGATTAGGGGTAATGGAGTGATTGATTTTTCCAACATTTTCATTTATTCCAACAGTATTTACGAGGCAGTCGTCAAAACTTGGCGATTGAAATATTAACTCTTCGTTTTCATGGCAGCAACTCAAATCATAATACATATCAAAAATGCATTGATATACCCCAACATAGACCAATCCATAAATACTTCCAATTCCTGCAATCCATTCTTCTCCATCAGAAAATGTAATCCTTTGCCGTTGTTCTCCATTCTCAATTGTAACTGTATCTATTAATGAAACTTCCATTTCAATAGGACAACCTTGATATTCGATTGAATTGTGAGTCGAGTTAAAATTTTCACCTACATTCAACCCGAAATCATAAAGCAATACTTCTGTTTCATTAGCGAATAGATAAAAATAAACTTTGTTTTCATTTTCTCTCAACGCCCCATACTTATTCCAATTGCTAAAAGTTGTATCGTATGTAGCATAGAGTTTCTTATATTCAGTTTGACCTATTGTCGTATCTCCTAATATTTTGAATGATTGAGTTCCACAACCACCCCAATTTATACATTCGACAACATTCCAGGTTTTGTCGTTCTGAATAAATGTCTGGCTACTAACAAGAATTGTCAGAGCGACTAAAATTGATGTAAGTGTTATTCTTTTCATAGTTCATAATTTTTCTTAGCCTTGCAGGTAACGGTAAGTATATGAAATCGTTTGGCATTTCGGAGCACTTACCTGTCAAACCGCTACAAATTTTATTAAATGTAACGACCTTAAAATTAGCACTAACCGCCAAATGTTTTATATACATTGTTGTATGCTGGGCTTTATTCATTATCAGTTAGTTCTCAATTTACTACAATCTAAAATCCGCTCAATCGAAGCACTGCTGTTCCCGAAAAAATTAGTTTTTTGGGTCGGCAAAAAAAGCGTTGGCAAACAGACAAGCTCTTTTGTAATTTTGGGTTGTGCGCTGGCTTTTGCGAATTGCAAATGTGCTTGGCTGTGTGTGGTGGCTCTATGCATTATCAATGACCTCCTTTATAGTTGGATTTCCTTGATACAAGCCCGATAGGTATTGAGCCGTTACTTCTCCATATTTATTTTTAGTTTCTTGAAACTTATTCTCTAGCCATTCCGCTGCAATTTCAGTCAATTCTACGTCTGCTTGTTGGCGTAATGAACCCCAAGCACTTTTAATTGGCTTCCCTTCAAGAAATCTTTTTTGAGGTTTATCAAAGCTGTCATATTCTAATGTATCAATCAATTCACTCATTTTTGGGCAATCACCCATAGTTGCATCAATTAGCACAGGGTCTTTCACTCTAATATAAACAGGCCATTCATCTTTCCATGGTATCGCCCTAATATCGGCATGTGTTGCGGTATCTCTGTTATCAACATGTTTAAGTGTAATCGCTTTCCCAAAAATAGCATACTCTGTACCATGTAATATTCGCGCCATATAAACGATATCTCCATTTCTATATTTGCGAGGTCTACCTTTCTTTCCTGAAAATGTTAATGCCCAATGACAATGAGAACGGTCTATTTCTTCTTTTGTAGTAAAGCTTGTATTAACTCTACTATCATCACTTCCAAAGTTTTTTATAAAATATTTACGTTTTCTGTCGCCTTGTATCAAAGCTTTTTTACCATAATCTGGCAATTCATTATTATTTGAAGTTGGTTGTGAGTTTTTTAGTTCCTTTTCCCAATCTTCAATTTGGTTTATAGTTAGGATTTCAGAATTTATTTGCCATAAGTCTTGAAAGTACATTTTTGAATTAGAAATTGTCACTTGGTCTATAGTTTTAATTCCGAACTCATAATTATTGAAAAATCCACCAGAAGTAAAATTTGCAGAACCAATTATTGTACTCTTATTATCAAAAATGTAAACTTTGCTATGCAGATTTTGTATTCCTTTAATTTCAGCCCCTTTTGAAACAAGTTTTTTCAATGCAGATAAACTTGAAACTCTTGAACGAAAATCGTTTAAATTAAAACGAGTAATTAACTGGATTTTAGCTTTTTTCTTGTTACTCAATAAATGATTAACAATGTTGTTTGTGACAAAAGGGGAAATAAGAAATACATTATCTGTATTTTCTAATTCTTCAAGAAAATAAGCAAGCCAATTTTTAGATATTACTTCTATCATAATTTATTCTTTTGTCCATTCCCTTGACCATGCTTCAGTTTGTTCCATAATCGCTTCAATTGCTGCAGGGGAATCTTCAGGAGGATATTTATATTTTCTTAATAATCTTTTTATCCTAACCCTAATGCCTGCCTGCACGCTTTTCTTAACATTCCAATCTATTGAAATACTGTTTCGTAAACTATCTACTAATTCACGAGCGATATTTTGTAAAATGTCATCGCCCATTATTTTTTCGGCTAAATCGCTTACGTGGAGTGCATCATAAAAAGCTAATTCATCATTATTTAAGTTTAATTTCTCGCCTCGTTTGTCAGCTTCTTTTATATCGCCTATCAGGTCTGCCAATTCTTGTATGGCTTCGGCTGTTGTTATTAATCCGTTTTGATAGCGGCGAACGGCTTCCTCCAATAATTCTGAAAACTTTTTGCTTTGTGTAATGTTTGTTTTACCTCGTCTTTTTAGTTCATCATTTAATAGTTTTTTCAACAATTCAAGAGCGAGGTTTTTGCGTTTCATGTTTTTAATATCGTCCATAAATTCATTGGAAAGTATGGATATATCAGGTCTTTTTAACCCTGCTGCCTGAAAAACATCAATTACTTCATCGGAAATTAATGCTTCCGAAACAATTTGCCGTATTGCTGTTTCTATTTCCTGATTGCTTTTTGTCTTTTCTTTTTCTGATAGTTTGGCTATGTAAGATTTAACCGTTTGGAAAAATCCGACTTCATCTCTTATTTTTAAAGTTTCAGGGTGTGGAACGCACAATCCGAAGGCTTGCGAAAGACGCATTACGTTTTGATTGAAACGGTTTTTGCCGTCTTCTAATGCCAAAATGTAATCCATAGCATCACGGATAAATTCCAATTTGTCTTTTATAGCAATTTCAAAATATTTTTTGTAATCGAATTTGCTAAACATATCAACAGTAACTTCGTAAAGTTCTTGCAATTTAGCAACTGCCTCTTCGAGGTCGAAAGTTGGTTTACCTTTTCCACCTTCTTCGGTGTATGTGGCAATCGCTTTTTTCAAATCTTGTGCAATTCCAATGTAATCAACTACTAAACCGCCTTTTTTGTCCTTGAAAACTCGGTTAATCCGTGCAATGGCTTGCATTAGATTATGACCGTTCATTGGTTTGTCAATGTACATGGTATGTAAACATGGTGCATCAAAACCAGTAAGCCACATATCACGAACAATAACTAATTGTAAAGGGTCTGAAGGGTCTTTCAAGCGGTCTCCAATAGATTTTCTGCGTGGTTTGTTGCGTATATGTTCCTGCCAATCCAAAGGGTCACTAGCCGAACCTGTCATAATTACTTTTATTATTCCTTTGGTATCATCAGAATCATGCCAGTCAGGTCGTATTTTTATAATTTCGTTGTATAAAGCTATTGCAATTCGACGACTCATTGCTACAATCATACCTTTGCCGTCCTGTGTTTTTGAACGAGCTTCAAAATGCAATACTAAATCTTTAGCAACTTGTTCTAAACGGTCTTTACTGCCAACTATAGCTTCCTTGCTTGTCCATTTGGCAAAGTGCTTTTGCTTTTCAGTGAGTTCTTCGTTTTCGGTAACTTCTTCAATTTTTTCGTCCATTACCTTTTGTGCCACTTCATCAAGATTTATTTTAGCTAAACGACTTTCATAATAAATCCGAACAGTTGCACCGTCTTCTACTGCTTGTTGAATATCGTAAACGTGCACATAATCGCCAAAAACGGAACGTGTATTTGCATCTTCCTTTTCAATGGGTGTACCTGTAAAACCGATAAAAGAAGCATTGGGTAAAGCATCTCGCATATGACGGGCAAAACCATCGATAAAATCGTATTGGCTTCGGTGGGCTTCGTCAGCGACAACCACAATATTATGGCGTTCGCTTAATGTCGGGTAAGTGTCACCTTTTTCTTCGGGCATGAATTTTTGAATAGTCGTAAAAACAACGCCACCTGATGCTACTTTAAGCAATTCTCTCAAACCACTACGGTTTTCAGCCTGTTTAGGGGTTTGCCGTATAAGTTGATTACAATTGCTAAATGTTTCAAATAGTTGTTGGTCTAAGTCGTTTCTATCTGTAAGTACCACAATAGTAGGATTATTCATTGCATGTGAAAGAACTAATTTACCAGTATAGAAAACCATACTTAAACTTTTCCCACTACCTTGTGTGTGCCATACAACACCACCACGTTTATCACCTTCTGTATCTGATGCTTTTATGGTTGTTTGAATGGCTTTGTTTACTGCAAAATATTGGTGGTATGCTGCTATTTTTTTTATTGTTTCTTTTTTGGTGCGTTCAAAAACAGTAAAATGCTTTAGAAAGTCCAATAGAGTTGCTTTATTAAGCAAACCTTCAATTAGAAAAGGCAACTCTGACAGTAATTTATTTTCTTTCCTTTCATCTACTTGAATTATGTGTTCACCATCCTTAGATTTCCATTCCATAAATCTGCTCCAAGGGCTACTAATGCTACCTACTTTTGCAAACCAATAATCACTGACTATCGAAAAAAGGTTATAGACAAATAAATTAGATATTTGCTTTTTGTAAGTTTCTATTTGATTAAATGCAGCTTTGGTATCAGCTTTTTCATCGGCTGGATTTTTCAACTCAATGACTACCAAAGGCAAACCATTTACAAACAATATAATATCTGGACGGCGATTGTGATTGTTTTCAATTACTGTAAATTGGTTGATTGCCTGAAATTCGTTTTTTGAAATGTCGTTAAAATCTATCAGCCAAACTTTATCGTTGCGAATTTCGCCTTGTGTATTACGGAAAGTTACATCTATACCTTCGGTTATATATTTGTGTGTAATCTCATTTTGAGTAAATAAATCGGGATTTTCATGTCGTAGAACTTTTTTTCGTGCTTCTTCTTGTGCATCAAAAGGGATATCGGTATTAATGCGAAAAATGGCATTTTGCAATACCTTTTCCAGAACAACATCATTCGCTTGACGTTCTTCACTATCCAATAAATCAGGGCCATAAGAATAGTTATAACCTTGTTCTTGCAGAAGCTCAATAGCAATCTGTTCTATATCGTTTTCTGTTATTAAATTGCTCATATTATAATATCAGTGCTTTAAATTTATTTACCACATCCTCAAATTCCTCTTTATTAATTTCTATATCTTGTGATTTGCTAACAACCTCAAATTTATATTTGCTCGCATGATATTTTTTATAGAAGCAAATCAAAGCATTTGTTTCATGGTCTTCCTGATAGAAATGTATGAAAGGGGATAAGCGATAAGCAGTATTGTTGATTTTTGCAAAGACAGAATTAGCATTAAACTCTTCTATGATTTCAAAATAGTTCTCCTTTTTTAAAACAATAACATCTTTCTTGCCTGATAATGAAGAACCATTATAAATCTCACAACGTGGAATAAGTGGACTTACTGCATCATGATATCTAAATAATTGAACCTTTTCAAGACCCATTAGTTGGTTTAGCATCCTTGTAACAAGAGGAAACAACACATTATATAACGATTTCTGTTGCATTGATGTCTTGGCAGAAGCATGTTCAAAACCATTTCTTTCCCCATTCAATGAACGTATACCAGATAAAGTTTCAAGGGGGATAATATTTTTACATTCAAAATCAATATTTGTTGTTTCAACATGGTTTAAGATATTTTCAACAATATTTAATTTATCATGTACTCTGTCTGAACGAAATTTATTCCATGTTGTTAATCCTAATTCTTTAAGTGGGATATTTCTATATCTAGCTTCACCAACAACTAACCCAAATATTAAAAAAATGGTTGCTTCCCAACATGATTTTAATAAATCTAATCTGTGATGGTCGTTTTGATAGTTGTTTTCGGCTTCATACAAATAATGTGCAATAGGGTTGGGGAAATTATTAAAAATTCTGTCTATCACAATTTGGGGGTCAGTATTAAAACTTCCTAATGCTTCTATATAATTCTCATATTTATTTGTATACAAAACCTCACTTGCATTAAAATCATAATCAGCTATAACAACAGTAAAGTTTTCATCTAACCAGTCATTAAATGCAGGATTATCATCGTATCCAATTTCTCTTTCCCTATCTGCTAACATACACTAACCTCCCCGTTCAATAATTTGGGCAATAAGTTATCACGCAATAATTTTAGAATAGATATTTCTTGCAAATTTTCTTCAATTTTTTTGTCAATTTTTTTTGATTGTTTAGTAAAATCCAAAATTATTTTCCTTTCGGGAACAAGAATATTAATTCGCTCAAAATCACTTTTATTAATTATCGGCATTGTGGAACCACCTGTTGCCATGTTTTTAAGCAAGTCATAAATATTCTTAAAATAGAAATACATAAATTCTGTTGTAATTCTTGAATTACTAGGAATAAACGAATTAATTTGTTGATTTGTTAAACATGTTGTTTTTGTAATAGCAACTTTGCCCATATCAGAACCAATACATGTTACAAGAACTGAGTTTTCTGGAATAAATCTTTTTTGATGCTTAATAAAACCTTCTTCTGAAATGTACCTGTTTGAGCTAAGTATTAGTTTAAAATAATTTTTGAAATCAGAAGGAGTAACAAAAGGATATTTATCTCCAAATTCTTCAGGGTTTTTACTTGCCGGAGTATTTCCAGTCATAACAATACCTAATTCAGAAACAGTTTTCCATTCCCAACCATCTGGTACTTGGTCGTTTTTTGGTAAGCACATTTCTTGAAAAAGGGTTTGTGCTGTTTCTTCCAATGTTTGGTTCATTTGACGGTTTAATTCAATTTTATCTTCTAAACTTGTTAAAATAGTAGCTATTTTATTTTGAATTGAAAGTGGTGGTAAGAATAGAACCATTTTATTGATTTCATCCTTGCCAATATTTTGCTGAGCTGATTGAGTTTGCCTTGCAAGTATTTGATTGAAAAAATATTTAGAAGTGAGAAAGTGATATAAATAATCTTTTGAAAGGACATCATTATCTTGGCTGAAAAAATTTCCTACACGGTAATTTTGAAGACATATTTCATTTTCATAATATCGTGCTATTTTACCAATTGTTGCACCTGTTAATGCCATTAAAATATCTCCTTTATGGAGAATGTACTTTTCGAAGTCTTTTAATCTGTCTGCATCTATAAAGTCACAAGCCGAAATATCAACACTACCGTTTTTATTAATTTGGGTTATCTTGAAAACTTTTACACCATCATCAGTAAAATCATGAGTTCTAAACTGAAAACCATGTTTTAATTCTGCAACCGATGAAAATTCTACAGCTTCCCAATCTTTTGGAATAGTACCAAGAATTGTATCTTGCAACCCTTCTTTAAAACTCATATCCAATTGATTTAAGGTTTTCACGAATTTGATTTTCTAACTCGCTGCTTTTTACAAACTGCTCAGCCAATTGGCAAGTTAATTTGTCCATCTTCTCTGCAAATGGGATTCCGTCTTCTTCTTCTAATTCTGTGCCGACATACCGACCTGGTGTTAAAACGTAATTAGCTTCTTGTACTTCTTCTACGGTTGCAGTTTTGCAAAAACCTGCTATATCCTCATAATTACCTTCGGGATTTCTCCAATTATGATAGGTGTCAGAAATGATTCTTATATCTTCATCCGCTAATTCACGATTTCTGCGATTTATCATTTGCCCCAAGTTTCGAGCATCAATAAATAGTATTTCACCTTTTCTATTTCGGAAATTACCATTGGTTTTATCACGAGCCAAAAACCATAAACAAGCGGGTATCATCGTGTTATAAAACAATTGAGATGGCAGTGCAACCATACAGTCAATTAATCCAGCATCAACCATATTTTTTCGAATATCACCTTCTCCGCTAGTATTGCTTGTCATACTACCGTTTGCCAAAACTATACCTGCTGTACCTTTCGGGCTTAGTTTATGAGCAAAATGCTGCAACCATCCGTAATTTGCATTACCAACAGGTGGCACTCCATATTTCCATCGATGGTCGTCACGTAATTGTTCTCCGCTCCAATCGCTTACATTAAAAGGTGGATTTGCCAGTATATAATCAGCTTTCAAGTCTGGGTGTTTGTCTTGCATAAAAGTATCACCCAATTCCATTTGAGCGTCAATGCCACGTATGGCAAGGTTCATTTTTGCCAGTCGCAAGGTTGTTGGATTGCTTTCTTGTCCATAAATAGAAAGATTTTTAATTTTCCCGCCGTGTGCTGTAATAAACTTTTCGCTCTGAATAAACATTCCACCGCTACCACAACAGCCGTCATATACTCGACCATTATATGGTTCTATCATTTCAACCAATAGTTTTACAATACTTGCAGGAGTGTAAAATTGTCCGCCTCGTTTACCTTCGGCATCGGCAAACATACCTAAGAAATATTCATATACTCTACCCAAAAGGTCTTTGCTTACATGTCCGTCCTCTGCAAAACCAATTGTGCCGATAAGGTCGATAAGTTCTCCGAGACGTTGTTTGTTTAAATCAGGTCGTGCATATTCTTTTGGCAAAACACCTTTAAGCGAAGGGTTTTGTTTCTCGATTGCGTCCATTGCGTCATCAACAAATTTTCCAACTTCTGGTTGCTTAGCTCTATCTTGTAAATATTTCCAGCGTGCATTTTCGGGAACAAAGAATACATTGAATTGCAAATACTCGTCCTTGTCTTCTGGGTCTGCTCCTTCAAATTCTCCTTCTCCTTTTTCTAGTTTTTCATACAATTCATTAAAGGCATCGGCAATGTATTTCAAAAAAATCAAACCCAATACAATGTGTTTGTACTCGGCAGCATCCATATTGCTACGTAGCTTATCAGCTGTTGCCCAAAGGGTCTTTTCAAGTTCGTTGTTGTTATTATCTATAGCCATAAAATATTATCTTGTTATTTTCAATTTTTAAAAATACGGAAAACCTTTCCATTAGCAGCGAGCGAAAGCAAAAAACAGCTCTTTTGCAAATTTTGGCTGTAGGTTGCCTTGTGCGATTTGCAAATGTGCTGTTTGTGCGTGGGCTTCCCCAACTGTCCCGAAGGGCAGAAGCGGGCGGGCAAAAACTAATTTTTTCTTGCACCAAACTTCAATCAATGCTCTTTTATTATTCACTTATTATTTCAATTTTCCAGTCGAACTATCAAAGTACTGCTGTCTTTTTTTAGCCTTGCATACAACTTGTTTATATAAGTAAGTTTCTTCCACATAACTACCCCAATTTGGGTAGTTATACGGAAGTTTGGTAAAAATAACTCAAATTTTTATATCATCAAAAGGATTAGATAAAGATTTCAACTTTTTTGTACTAACATGTGTATATATTTCTGTTGTTTTACTGCTTTTATGCCCCAACATGGCTTGGATATATCTTAAATCTACTCCCTTTTCAAGGGAATGTGTTGCAAAACAATGTCGTAAAACATGTGGGGTAACAGGAAGCTTTACATTTACTTGCTCAGCTGCACTTTTTACTATTTTACCTATACTACTTCCTGAATATGGCTTTTCCCCTTGCCCTTCTAAAAAATAATCTCTTATAGCAAAATCTAAGATGTATTTTTTCAGAGGTTTTATTAATGATGTGGGCAAAGGTAATTGCCTGTCTTTGCGTCCTTTCGAATTGTAAATAGTAATAATTTCTCTGTCAAAATCAATATCCTTAAGCTTTAATATACTTAGTTCATTATTACGTAAACCTAAACTATAAAGCATAATAATGACCATTTTATGTTTGTAGTTTGTTGTAACATTTATCATCTTTTGAACATCTTCTTTACTAATAACCTTAGGTAATCTCTTTTCAAAAATAGGATATGGCAATTCTGTTCTATCTATATCCCTGTTGTATACTGTCCTGTAATAGTTGTTAACAGCACTTATTAAAATCCTTTGAAACGATGTGGAATAATTCAAATCTTCTCTTAGATAATTAATATAATCTCGAATTTTATTTTCTGATAAATTGGATATATCCTCATTCCTAAAATAATATAGAAAATGAGATACCTGACTTATATAATTCGATATAGTATTTTTGCTCTTGTTTTCAATCTTCAGTTGTTTTTCAAAATTAGGGTGTAGTTCTACTTCGCCTTTTTTTAAAGGGCTGCGATGTTTTTTAGCACTAGGATTCTCCGTTTCAACCCAAAGCATATTTCTTCCTTTAAATATGCTTTCTATAGTTTTCATATTCTCTGAATTCATAAGAACCGACCATATCTTTTTTTCTTGATGCCACCATGATCCATCCAATTTTTTAATGGATTCCTTTATGGCTAAATCAAAAGGAAACTTGATAAAAAGCCTCCCTTGTCTAATGTCTTTTTCAATGATGATATCGGATTTAGATTGATATTCTTTCTTTTTCTGAATGCTCTTGTTAATGATTTTTTTTTCTGATTCTTGATGAACTAAAAAGGCTTTTTTCAATTCCGCTTTATTAGTTTCATTATTTGCAACAAGCCAACTGCGATTAGTTTGACTCCATCGGGCTCCAGATATTTGCTTAACTTTAATTATTAATTCTTCATCATAAGCAAATTCAATAAAAATAACATCTTGACCTCTATGTGTTCCTCGCCTAAGTGTTATTTGGGGATGCGTTTCCATAATAAGCTGTATTTGAGTCTAACAAATATACAATTTTTTACAAACCCATTTTCAAACAAAGCATTATCTTTGCCCACTCAAATAATATTATGGCACTGATTTTAAATATTGATACTGCTACCCCTGTTTGCTCGGTAGCTCTGGCGCGCAATGGAAAACTATTGGCTTTACGCGAAAAAAATGAGAAGAATATACATGCTGAAATCCTTACCCAATTTATTATGGAAGTGATTGCTGAAGCAGAATGTTCATTAGCCGATTTAGATGCCGTGGCCGTGAGTAAAGGTCCTGGTTCCTATACCGGGCTTCGAATTGGAGTGAGCACCGCAAAAGGACTCTGCTATAGCCTCGATATACCTCTGATTGGTATTGGCACCATCGATTCAATGGCTCACTTTGCTGCTCAAGAGCTACAAGGAAAGTTTAACGAGCAAGACCTTTTTCTTCCCACCATAGACGCCCGTAGAATGGAAATATATGGCGCTTTCTATAACCATAAATTAGAAGCCCAAACAGAGGTAAAACCACATATATTAGATGAAAATTCTTTTTCGGAGGAGGGTGAAAATAAAAAAATCATCCTAACAGGAGATGGTGCCGCCAAATGCCAAGAAATTTTCAAGGAGAGAGACGAGATAAAAATATACCCCGATATCCATTGCTCCAGCCAAGGCATGATACAACTCTCAGAAGAAGCGTTCAACAAGCAAAATTTTGAAGATGTAGCCTACTTCGAACCTTTCTACCTCAAAGAGTTTATTGCAGGTATTCCTAAAGTTAAAGGGCTTCGTTAAAAGGCGAAGAACAGAGAGCTAAAAGCAAAGGACTAAAGCAATCCAAAAACTCCATTGGGAAGATGACCTAAAAACCTTAACCAGGTTTCACCCCAAATAATAATCATCAACCAGGCTATCACCAGCATGGTTACTCCAAATTTAAAAGTATCGCTCCAGCTATAATGATCGGTTACATAGAGGAGGGCTGCCGGCTTAGAGTTAAAAGGTAATGCATAAACATGCTCTATCAATAAAGCCACCGGAAAAGCCAAACTCATAATTCCAAAGCCATACCTTTGGGCTACACCAATAGCTATAGGCACAAAAATTAAGGTCCGCATGGTTTTCGACTGAAAAAACAATGAACTAAAGACCATAGCAGCAGTAAGAGCCAAAAAGAAAACCCAAAATGGAGTCTGAGATCCAAGACCAATATTATCGAATAAACTATTAATACTGATACCCGCTAAACTAGTGGCTTTTAAACCAGCTCCTAAAGTATAGGCTCCTGCCGAGAATAATAAAAGGTGCCAAGGAATATCCACATCATTCCATTTCACAACTCCAATACCTGGCAAAAGAGCTACAATCGCACCCACAAAGGCAATGGCTGTTTTACTAATTCCATGATACCTATCAGTAGCCCAAAATGCTAAAACCAAAACAAATATGATAATAGATTTGATTTCATTAAAGGTGATGGGGCCTAATTTATCGTATTCCTTTTTCAACATTTCAGATCCTCCCACAATAGAAGGTTGCTTTTCTTCTTTTGATAGAGGAAAAATGATTTTTGTTCCCACTATCCAACCAATGATAATGAGGATAATAGCCAGTGGTAAAGCGGCTTGTACCCAATCTCCATAAAGAAAATCGGAAATACCTATGGCGCCGGCAATCATAGCTCCTGCCAATAAATTAGCTCCAGAACCTGTGATAAATCCTCCAGCTGCAATATTAATTTGAAAGAGGTTTTGCAACACTAAGTTTCTTCCAAAGTTATTTCGGTTTTTACCTCCTGTGGCTCCATAAATGGCCGCTATCACCATAAAAATGGGAAGCAATATGGCCGCTTTAGCTGTGGTGGCAGATATAAATGCCGACAATACAATATTGATAAACATAAAACTGATGAAAATGGAAGTGGCATTTTTTCCAAACCTCACCATAAACCACAAAGCAAATCGTTTTGCCGATTTTGTAGCCACTAACATGCTGGCCAGTATGAAGCTCATAATGTTTAGCCACATCACCTTATGTCCCAATTGATGATAGGCATCGGTTTCTGTTAAAACCCCCGTTAAAACCAAAGCAATGATTAGTATCAGTGATGTGAGGTAGTTGGGGATGGCTTCGGTAACCCATAGAATAAGTGCTGCCACAAAAATGGCCAACATAAACACATTGGAACGACCAAAGGCATTTTTCTTTAAGGAATCCCATAATTGCATTTCATCTGCTTTCAAGTCCAATTCCGAAAAGGCTTTATCTTTAGAATAAACAGATTTATTCTCTATTTGAGGCTTTACTTTTTCATAAAAGGCCTTTTCTTCTGGCGTGGTATGAGATAATTGCACCAACTTTATCACCTTATCGCTTTTATGGTATTCTTTTAAAGCAGAAGGGGTAATATAATCTTGCTTGATATCTTGAAGAAAAGGGATGTTAAACACCCAGGCAATAAGAATAAAGGCTAAGATGGCCAATGGCCCACCCATTCGAGCCATCCATTTTTCAAAGCTTGATTTATCCTTAACTGGAAGTTTTTCAACTTTATATTGATCCATATCTAGAGGATCAAATGGGCGGGTTTCCTTCTCTGACATTTTACTTCATTTTTCAATTTCAATACTAAACTAAGCCTTCGTGCATTTGGTGCTTTTATGACTGCCCCAAGAGAAGTAAAAAAAATAAGAGTTTTCAGCATTTCTCCCCATGGAGCTTGGGCAAAAATGCTGAAAACTTCATTTAATGGATTTTTATCCTAATTGCACAAGGGTCTAATCTACCACTTGGAAAAAGGGGTTTTCATTAACATGGAATTATAATACTTTACATCACCAGTTACTTCTTCACCAAGCCATGCAGGCTTTTCAAAAGCTTCTTCTTCAGAAGATAGCTCTACTTCGGCAACAGTAAGTCCTAGGTTTTCGCCATAAAACTCGTCTACTTCAAAAGTATGCTTCCCTGATTTCACTAAAGATCTAGTTTTGTCGATAATTCCTGGCTCACAGATTTCTAATAATTCATTAACCTCCTCAACAGCAATTTCTTTTTCCCACTCGTAGCGAGAAGCTCCACTGGTATTTCCTTTTCCTTTGATGGTGATGAATCCTTTGTCACCTTTCACTCTCACTCTTACGGTTCTTTCAGGTACAGAGGATAAATATCCTTGAGTAATACGAGTACTTTTAAACACATCTTCTTTATAGTCTCCCTTTACTAGAAATTTTCTTTCTATTTCTTGTGCCATGTTTTCTTATTTTAATGATAGATTCGTAATAATCTTAGTTGGCCAATGGCTTATTGATCCATCCAATCACCCTTTTAATCATTTGGAGATAATTGATGTTTTCCAAACCTTCTAATTCACAATCTTTAAGGGTTTTCTTAATATCTTCTACTTCGGTAGATTCTGAATTAATGGTAGCTACATGAGCTCCATTTACCAAAATATCACCCACTTCGCAAATAGTATCGTTCACCATATAGCCATAACGGGTTTTATGAACTCGTACTGCTTGTAAATCTGCGTGTTGCTCTATAATGGCTAAGAATTCCTCTTTAGTTATTTCTTCTTTATCGAAGCTGGGCATGTCTACTTGGAAAGCAGGAAATACCTCATTCACCAAAACCTCTTTTTTCATTGGAAATTCACCTTTCATCAATGGATTCCACTGTTCTAAACCATCCACGGTTTGCACATAGGTTTTAATATCCATTTTACCATCACGTATTTTAGTATTATTGATATCATTGGTTTTTGAAACGATATATATTTCTTCTGAAGAGCGTTCCCATACTTTTTGAGGAACAGTTGCTGATAGTCTTGACATTAAATAATGAGCATCCTGAAAATCTTGCCCAAATGTTCTAAATTCGAATCGTGGTTTGGAAACCTCCCCTATTTTTAATGCTTCTTTTGCCATATTATAATTTTTTAGTTTTTTACCATTCTATTTGATTGGGCCAGTCTTCTAGGCCTATAATTCGTTTAATTGCTTTAGGATAATTGATGTTTTCATGTTCATCAGTAAATCCCAATAATTTTTTAGTGTCACATACTTTTTGAGGGTCAACAGATTCCACAGCAATGGTTTTAATCAATGCGCCATTTACGTATACATCAGCGATTTCGCAAATACACTCGTTGATGGTGAAGGCATGTCTTATTTTCCAAGTATGAGCAGCTACCACATCGGGATCGTCTTTTACTATAGAGCTAATAAATTCCTTTAAGGTATATTCTTCTTTCTCAAAAACCGGAGCAGGTACACCCAAAGCTGGAAACACTTCGTTTTCCAAGGTGGCAGCTTTCATGGGAAACTCTCCTATGAGTTGTGGCAGCCACTGTTCCAATTCTTTCTTCTTCTGCACCAATACTTTTATATCCATTTTCTTCTTACGGATTTTAATATTATTTTCCGTATTCGCCAATGTCATCAGATATATTTCAGATATCTCTCTGGTTTTTTCAACCTTCGACAATTCATGCATTTTGGTTTCAATAGCATCAAAACTATTCCCAAATGCTCTAAATTCATACCTTGGAATAATATTAGTCATGATTACAAATTTTTAATTTTTAATTGATATAAAGTATTTTGAGAGTCGCTGCACACCCAAAACTGTTTCAGATTTGCATTTACAATAAGGCCTTCCAGCTGATCAATATTGTGAGAATATGTATTGATAGGTTTTCCTGTTAGGTCGCACTGATAGATGCTCCTAGATTCGTCACTAAGTATCCATATTTCTTGTGCCTCTACATCCACATACAATCCTGAATAATCCTGAGCAAAATCGAGCTCAAAACTATTGATAAGTACTCCATCGAAAAACTCCAATAACAAACCAGGGCTATACTCATTTATGGCATACACATGATTGTTTTTGGTATTCACAGAAACACCTTCTAAACCTTTATTACTCGATGAGTTATCATAATCAAGAGGATATTCCTTTAATACTTCGCCGTTTTTATTGAGCTTCACTAATTTTTTCAAACGCTCTTCGGCTAACCAGATGAACTTACCAGATTCTTGATAGGAAACACCTTCCAAATCATCTCCCCTATAACTCAACTCTTCAATAATACTACCATCCTTATGAATTCTAAAAACAGAATTGCTATTATCGCTGACAACCAAAAACTCATCTGAATTCCATCCATGTGCTAAACCAGAGGGTTCTAAAATATCTAAAGGAAAGCTCTGTATAATTTCTAGAGGAATACTAGCAATAGGCGGTGTGGCCTGCTCTCCTGTTTCTTTTGAACAAGAGAGCAAGACAAGTACTAAAGCAAAAATAGTGCTTGTAGTAAAATACAGTAGATATGAGTTTTGTACCTTAATCACCGCTATTAATATTATTATTTACCAGTATTCGCTGCATTTGGAGTTGGAAGGTCAAAAACTTTCCAATCGTCAGCTCCATCTGTAGTTCTACCTAATGATTTATCATCTTCCAATTCACCAAATGGTCCATCTGCATTGAATTTCTCAGATGCTATGAAAAGAGTAGATTGGTCGGCTTCAAAAATCGCCACAGCTACATCACCACTAGGCTTTAATCCTGTTGGAACAAAGTAAATTCCATCTATAATTCCTTCCATATCTTCACCGGCTTCATTAGCAGCTCCAAAAACCACCATTAATTTACCACCCGCAGGAACTGTTGTAGCAGTAGCATCGGTATCAGGCACTAGATACATATCATCAGCTGTAGCTTCTTCCCCTTTATCAGTGAAATAATAACCCGCTAAATCCATTGGCATTCCACCAGTATTTATAATTTCTACCCAATCGGCAAAATCACCTTGAACATCAGTATAAAAAGCATGACTCTCGGTCAATACTTTTGTCATAAGCTCATTAATCAACACATTTGCTGGTTCTGGGATAATGATGCTATTGGCTTCGTTAGGGGTAGGGATATCAAATATTTGCCATTCATTTCCTCCATCATCCACTCTACCTAATGATTTATCATCTTCCAATTCACCAAATGGTCCATCTGCATTGAATTTCTCAGAAACAGTTAATAAAGTGGTTTGGTCAGCTTCAAAAATAGCCACAGCTATGTCTCCACTAGGCTTTAATCCTGTTGGTACAAAATAAATTCCATCTATAATTCCTTCCATATCTTCCCCAGCATCATTAGCAGCACCAAAAACCACCATCAATCTACCACCAGCAGGAACAGTTGTAGCTGAGGCATCAGTATCTGGAACTAAGTACATATCATCAGCTGTAGCTTCTTCACCTTTATCGGTGAAATAATAACCAGCCAAATCCATTGGCATACCGCCTGTATTTACAATTTCTACCCAATCGGCAAAATCACCTTGAGCGTCTGTATAATAAGAATGGCTCTCTGTTAATACTTTTGTGATTAACTCATTGATAAGCACATTGGCTGGCAAGGGTTGGTCACTATTAGAAGCATTAGGGGTTGGTACATCAAAAACTAACCAATTCTCAGCAGCATCAGTTTCACGTCCTAATGATTTTTCAACTTCTAGGTCGGCAAATGCTGGCGACTCATCAATTAAAGACATATCGGCCTCAAAAAGAGCAACCGCAATATCCTTTGTTGAGCTTAAGCCTGTTGGAATAAATACTTTTCCATCAACAATACCTTCCATATCTACGCCATTGGCATCAGAAGCACCAAAAATGATGGTTAGAAAGCCTTTTGCAGGAATAGTAGTAATAGCGGCATTGGCATCAGAAATTTGATAAATATCCACATCAGTGGCATCTTTTCCTTTATCGGAAATAAAAAGGCCTCCAATATCTACAGCTTCAGCTCCATGGTTATAGAATTCTACCCAATCGCATCCGTTTCCAGCAGGGTCGGTATAATAAGGGTTTACTTCGTTTTTTGTCATTAATTCATTAACAACAACACTCTTTACTTCTGGCTCTACTGGTGGTTCTTCAGGAAGAACGAATGGTTCATCTTTAATACAAGATGAAAACAAGATGATAGAGCTTATTATAATTGAAAATATCTTTTTCATTTTTGTCATTTTTTTGATTATCAATAATTAGAAATCGATTTCAACTCGTGCTTGAATAATTCCGTAATCGTCTCCGCCATCACCCTTTGCTTCCACAGCCTGAGTAAAATCTTTAGTTAATTCACCATTCACATCGTGACCAATATAGAGTTTACCTTTTCCATTGGCATATCTGTCATGATCCACATAGTTATAGTTTAGCATCAATTTCACATTACTATTTACATGATAATTAAGACCCACAGAATAGCCATTAGCAGCTCCACCATATATTTTAGCATCAAAATCGTTGGCATTCACATAATCGAAACGGAAAGCCAATTCTAAGTCTCCCCAATCTTTACCTCTGGTAATTTGAGTGAATTCACCCTCTTTAGTGTTATAATTATACTTACCTCCGAAAATAAGCCATCCTACTTGTGCATAAGCACCATCGATATAACCTTTTTCTACACCAACTTCTTTGTTAAGCTCAGTTCCGTTTAATTGTGTTCCAATATATTCCGATTGAAAGAAGAAGTTTTTATAAGCACCGGCCAATTCAATACCATAAAGCTGTTGAGTTTCAACATTAGCAATATCGTCTGTATCTAAATATTTCTTTCTATTGATAGATGTAAAACTACGAGTGCTGTATCGGTATCCTTTATAAACTTCAGCAGAAGTTTTAGGGGTTCTGTATGAATAAGCTGCACCAATATGTAATACTTTTTCATTATCATTAAGTGGTGTTACAACCCCTCTAAAAGTAGCAGAATATCCTTCGTCTAGTCCTGCGGCTTTGTTCTTATCTTGCGACCAAATCACTTCTTCATTTTCACCTTGTGCTTGGAAATATAAACCTCCAATAAATAACCATTTTTTACCCCACTGAGTATAAGAAGCACCAATGTGACGAGAAGGAGCCATTTTACTTACTAAAGAACGCTCAATGAAAGTCACATAACGTGAAGTCGTAGTAGTCTCCATAGAGAAGTTTTCCTTATAATGACCTACTCTAATGTGTGCATAATCTTTACCATCTTTCATAAAGTAATAACCTACTATCATATCCTTCATTTCAATAGCAGAACCGGCAAAATCTAAGTCAATTTCACCATACCAGTTTTTATGTACTCTAGTTTTCATGGCAAATCGTGCTCTACGGATATTCACCCCATTTCCAATTGGATTGTAAACATCTTTTGTAGGGAAATAAGCAAAATCAACATAAACACGATTATCGAACCAAAGCTTAAAATTCTGGTCGGCAGTTTCAAAATTTAAAATCCCATTTCGAAACTCCACTGTGGCAGGCTCCCTGTCTACTTTAGCACCATAGGCGTTATATCTTACATCAGAATATAACTTTACATTCAGAACATCCTCGCCTTTCACATCGATTTCTCTTCTGTCATAATCTTCTTTATCAAAATATAGAATCTCACTTGTGAATTCATCCACTTCAAGAGTATAGAAACCATTTGCATCTGTAACAACGGCTACTTTAGAAGCGCCTCTAATTCTAACTTTAACATCGGAAAGAGGTTTTCCGTCTTCATCATAAACAGTACCTTTTATAGTTCTTGTTTGTGCCATTCCCGATAGGGGTAGAATGAGTGCCATCAACAATAAAACAATAAGGCTTTGTAATTTTAATTTTTTCATAATGTTTATATTAGTCAATAATAAAATTTTGAATTTTTACCAAAGAACAAGACTTAACAGCAGTATCACAAATTATCTACTACTACTCTGTTTCTACAATTTAATTCTGCATTTTATTTATTTCCATCACCATCTCTACAATGTATAATTTATGCTTTGTTTATCAGTACTTTATAATACTTTTACACCCTACTATTTCAAATATTTATTTATATTTTCATAATGATTTCTGTTAGGTTTTCGCTAGCAGAAATTTGCATTTTCTTGCGTAATCTATATCTATTCATCTCCACACTTTTTGGTGAAATATTTAAAATAGAAGCGATCTCTTTTGAAGACAATTCTAAGCGTAATAATGCACAAAGTCTTTTCTCATTACTGGTAAGACTGCTATAATTTTCATCGAGCTTTTGATAGAAATCAAGATGCAAATCTTCTACATATAACTGGAAGGTTTTTCTATCTTTATCCAGGTATAGATGCTCGTTGATGACCATAGATAATTTTTGCAAGCCTTTTTGTGTTGCTACATTAGTAGCAGAAGACTTAAGCTTGAGCACTTTTGTTCTTAAGTTTTGTATGAAATCGTTTTTCTGAATAATATTAAGAGCTAAAGTCATCATTTGTTTCTTTTTATATTTAATGTCGCTCTCCATTTCCTTACTCACCACATCAGTTTTTTGTTGAAAAGATTCCACTTGCTTTTGCAAACTTTTAATAATAGTTTTCTGCTCCTCCATTTCTTCTAAATGCTTTTTAATGAGTAGTTTTCTTCTTAACAGAAAGACTATCACCATAATAATAAGAATTAAAAATAATACTGTAGGTGTCACATAGAAGAAAATAGAAGGAGACTCTTTTTCAATGATTACTGGTTTTAAATCATGTTTATTTTGTATAATTTTGGAGGATGATTTTATTGAATCATTTGGTATACTAGAGACTTGAGTATGTTCTTTTACGATGCTGATATTTTCTTTATTTTCCACTTCTAAACGAAATACATTATTCACGAAAAATAAAGATAGGAATGCCAATAATCCAGCAATAATAGGAGTGGTAATCCAACCTATAGAAATACTTCCTAAGGTTTTCCAATTTACATTACGTCCTCCTTTTAAAAGACCCAGACCAATAATTGCGCCCACTATAGCTTGAGAACTAGAAACCGGAACCAATGGAATAGCAGGAAGACCTATAGATTGCATAAAATTAGAAAGGCCTTGAGAACTAAATACAAAGAGAACCATGGAATGAGAAAACACAACAACTAAGGCTGAAACGGGGCTCAATTCCATTAAATCGTTACCCACGGTTTCCATTACTCGTCTGCTATAAGTAATAATACCAAAAGCAATGGCCAAACCACCCACGAAAAATAATTGCTGCGCTCCAGATAAAACAAAAAGGCCAAAATCGATAGGATCTAGATTTATCGAAGGAACAAAAACACCCATCACATTGGCAATATTATTGGCGCCCAATGCATAGGAACCAAAGGCCCCAACGGCCAATAAACCAAAACGTAAATAAGCATCGAGCTTGACCATATGCAGTTTTGCTCTATTTAACCAGGAGGATAATAAATAATAAATAATAACCGCAAAAACACCACCCAATATAGGTCCTGCTACCCACGTGGTTACAATTTTTGTTAGAGAATGATAATCGGTGGGGTTTCCAGTATAAAAATTCCATCCGATAATGGCGCCAACAATGGCTTGTGATGTGGATACTGGAACTTTCCATTTGGTCATGGCAAAAACCGTAATCGCAGCAGAAAGCGCTACGGTAAAAGCTCCAGCCAAAGCACTCACACTTCCGAGTTTACCTAATGTATGCGATGCTCCTGCTCCTTGAATAACAGCACCAAGTATCACAAATACACTGGCAACTATGGCTGCTTTTCTAAAGTTCACCATTTTACTGCCCACAGCAGAACCAAATACGTTGGCCGCATCATTGGCTCCTAATGACCAACCCAAAAACAATCCACTCGATAAAAAGAATAGTATCATTTATATCCTGAATTTAATGGCCATAGAGGTTAATAAATCTGCTATCTCTTCTGCCTTATCAGAGATGTTTTCGATATGTAAACTAAAATATCGCAAATGGAATTTTTCAGAAAGCTTTAATCCTTCCACATCTCTAAATACTTTCCTTTTGAACTCAATAGCCAGTTTATCCGTTTCTTTCTCATAATAATAAACTTTATTGAGCTTGTCCTTCACATGATTAGGATCTATAAAGATGGCTCTACAAGCCGGAATCACCATTTCTGCAGCTTTCACACTGGTTTCTGTTAATCGTAATAAATCGTTATTCAACTCACTGGGAATCATAGGGATTTCAGCATCGAATTGACCCAGGTTTTCCTTGGCAATATCTGCTACATCATCCATTTTATCAATGAGTTGCAAAATCTCTACATGATGCGCAGGCAATAAAGACTTTAATATCAATTCATTTTCTATGGATCTGCGTAATTTATCCGCTCGTGCTTCTAGCTTGTCTAGCTTATCAAAATTATATTGGAAATTATGCTCATCTTTAATGATATAATCATTTACTCCAGATCGGAAAACGAGAATACTTTGTTCAATAGTATCGATAAATTCATCAATTCTAAGAATAATAGATTTGGCAGTTTTGAATAACATAAGCTTTCATTTAATGTACCTAGCAAAGGTAGTTTAATTGTAAATTCTATATAAACGTGTAAGTCTAAACCATATTAAAAAGGAAATAGTAAAGTAGGTTGTAGAGAATGAAAAATTTATAACTAATTAAATAACAGCCTATTTATAATTCATTGTAGAGGTGAAAAAAAAGAATAAATTGAAAATGTGGTATAATTGATGAGTTAAAAAAGGGTCCTAGAGGAGGCTAAAAAAGAATATAGTAACAGCTAGCATGCCTAAAACGAAGCCTACATATACTTGTGACGAGGAATGAGCCTTGAGTTTTAATCGGGCATAACCTACCAATCCACTCATGATAAACACCAAATAAACAGGCCATGCTGCATCAATAAAATGCACGGCAGTTAAATATAGAACAGCAATACTCATGGCACCCATAGACATGCTGTGGATAGATATTTTCCAGAATAAATTGATAGCTAATGCCAAAAATACCAAAATAGCAGCAATGACAAATACCAAAGAAAGATAGGTGAATATCTCTAATCTACTGAAAACATACCAGGTGGTTAAATAAAAAATGCCAATGATGGCAAAGGGATAGAAGCGGTCTTTTTGTGAATCGAGGTGCAAACTTTCGATGATGTTTAATCGCTTCATCATCCAAAAAAGCAAAACGGGAATGAGGAGGGTATTAATAAAAACAACTAGCAATATATATAGCCAAACCACATCGTTGCTAATAAACATAGCCTTGGTGTTGATATTCCAAAAAATCAACATCACATACAATGGCATCCACAAAGGGTGGAATAGGTAACTTATAAATATCGCTAGTTGTTTTCCCAAGTCTTAAAGCTTGATTTCCTCATCTATTTTATTGAAGATATGATACTCTAATTGATGGTAAGAGCTGTCTTCTTCTACTTTTATCCAGCTTTTTAATTCCCTATACCATTTTCTTTGTACATGACGGAATTTGCTTCTGATATAAGCATACAAAAATGGATGAACAACAATTTTTAATGATTTTTCATTTTGCTCATTGATAAGATAAGCCAAATTGTTTTGAATATCATCGGTCAATAAAACACTTGGCGTAACCTCGCCAGAACCACTACATACCGGACATTGTTCCTGAATTTCAATATTCATTTCCGGGCGTACACGTTGACGAGTTATTTGTACCAAACCAAATTTAGAAGGAGGTAAGATGGTGTGCTTAGCACGATCTTTTGCCATTTCTTCTTTCATATGAGCATATAATGCCCTTCTATTGGCTGCTTGGTTCATATCGATAAAATCGATCACTATGATTCCTCCCATATCTCTAAGTCGCAATTGTCGAGCAATTTCGCTAGCCGACTCAATATTAGTTTGGAGGGCATTATCTTCTTGAGATTTATCTTTATTCACACGATGTCCACTATTCACATCAATAACGTGCATAGCTTCTGTATGTTCAATGATAAGATAAATTCCACTTTTAATAGTCACAATTTTACCGAAGGAAGATTTGATTTGCTTGTCTACTCCTGTTTGCTCAAATATGGCTTTTCCTTTAATCAGGTTGACTATATTTGATTTTCCCGGAGCAATTCTTTCAACAAAAGATTTAATTTCTTCAGCTATGGTAGGCTCATTGATTTTAATGCTGTTGAAAGATTCGTTGAGCAAATCTCTTAATATAGTTGATGTTCTGTTCAACTCACTAACCACTTTCATTGGTGGTTTCGACTTATGATCTAGTTTCTGATATACGTTTTCCCATTTTTTAACCAGGTTCCGGAGGTCGGTATCGAGCTCTGCTACCATACGGTTTTCTGCCATGGTACGCACTATCACACCAAAATTTGGAGGACGTATACTTGTGATTAATCGTTTAAGTCTTTTTCTTTCCTCTGCGCTTTTTATCTTTTGAGAGATGCTGATTTTGTCGGAAAATGGTAATAATACCATATATCGACCTGCAAATGATATCTCGGTAGAAATTCTTGGTCCTTTAGAAGAAATAGGTTCTTTAGCAATTTGTATTAAAACACTTTGGTTTTGTTTTAATACTGTATTGATTTTTCCTGTTTTCTGAATGTCTTTTTCGAGTTTAATGCTCTGGTAGACATCTGTGCCACCAGTTCCATTCATTAAAGTTCGAATATATTTATTATATGTAAGTACTTGGGGACCAAGGTCAAGATAATGTAGAAAGGCATCGCGTTCATAACCCACATCCACAAAAGCGGCGTTTAAACCGGGCATGATTTTTCTGACGCGACCCAAATAGATATCTCCAACAGAAAAACTACTATTGGTTTTATCTTTATGCAGCTCAACAAGTTGGTTTTCTTCCAAAAGGGCGATCTCTACCTCGTTGGGGCCAGAGTTTATAACTAGTTCTCTATTCATTTAGTTAGGAACGTTTAAATATAAAAATGCAACTAACCACTTTGATTAGTTGTTTTGGGAAGAAAAAAAGGAAGGAGTATTTTGTTTTCTTTCGAAAGGGAAGAATAAAAACCAAGGCTATTTATACAAATAACCTTGGCTTTTCTAATTTAGATTATTTTTTCTTATGTCTGTTTTTTCTCAGACGTTTTTTACGCTTGTGCGTAGACATCTTATGTCTTTTTCTTTTCTTTCCGCTAGGCATATCTAGTAAGTTTAAATTATTTAACGCTGTTTTTCACTTCACCCACAAAGCTCTTTGCTGGCTTGAATGAAGGAATATTATGAGCTGGAATAATGATAGTAGTATTCTTAGAAATGTTTCTACCAGTTTTTTCTGCTCTTCTTTTGATTACAAAACTTCCAAAACCTCTTAGATATACATTTTCTCCGTTAACCATGGAGTCTTTGATAGCATCCATGAAAGCTTCAACAGTTTTTTGTACAGCAATCTTTTCAATACCTGTTTTGTTCGCAATATCTGCTACGATTTCTGCTTTAGTCATGATCTTATATTTATTTAAAATTTTATTTTCCTAAATGGGGTGCAAAGATATATTTTTTTTCAACTTTGCAAATAAAATTTGTAAATTATTTTTAGCTAATTAACTCAAAATAAATTTGTTTACTCAAAAAATGACATTTTCAAATACGCTAATCCACTGGTATGAAAAAAATGCAAGAGCTCTTCCTTGGCGAAATACTAAGGATGCATACCGCATTTGGATATCCGAGATTATACTCCAGCAAACTCGAGTGGAACAGGGTCTACCCTACTACCACCGCTTTATACAGGCTTTTCCAAATGTGCAAAGTTTACATCAAGCCTCAGAAGATCAAGTGCTTAAAATGTGGGAAGGCTTGGGGTATTATAGTCGTGCCAGAAACATGAAATTTGCCGCTCACCAAATTGTTGAACAACACCAAGGAATTTTTCCAGACGATTATAAAGAAATCATTGCATTAAAAGGAATTGGTCCTTATACCGCTGCTGCTATTGCCTCAATGGCCTTCGATTTGCCCTATGCCGTGGTGGATGGTAATGTTTTTAGGGTTCTATCGCGATATTTTGGAATAGAAACACCCATAAATTCCACTTTAGGAAAGAAAGAATTTGATGCTTTGGCGCAAAAATCATTGATAAAAAGTCGTGCTGCCACCTATAACCAGGCCATAATGGAGTTTGGTGCCCTATTTTGTAAACCCAAAAATCCTGATTGTGTGCAATGTCCTTTAATGCATACTTGTACTGCTTTTGCTTCCCAAAAAGTAGATATCTTACCCATTAAACTCAAAACACTAAAAATTAAAGAACGCTATTTGAATTTTATCCTCCTCAGCAATGGAAAGGAAATATTGATTGAAAAAAGAATTCATGAGAATATATGGAAAGGACTCTATCAATTGCCATTAATAGAAACAGAAACACAAATTCCAGAGGAGGAAATTCTTATTAGAGAAGACTTTGTGAAGTTTATAGGAGATAAGCCATTTGAGATAAGAAGTGTGCAAGAGATGGAGCATAAGCTCACTCATCGCTTATTAAAGATTCGCTTCCTATATATAATAATTGATGAATTACCTTCTACTGATTTTATAAAGCTAAAATTTGAAGAATTGAAGGATTACGCTTTTCCAAAACCTGTGGAGAATTATTTGAACAAGTATTTAAATTCATAAAGTATAATTGAGGTGTTCAAATAACCACTAATGTATAATCGAATTATTCAATTGTAATACT
>NZ_JABKCA010000059.1 GCF_013166655.1 Lentimicrobium sp. L6 | reverse complement strand
AAATATCACCATTAACAACTGAATTTCAGATAGTTAAAAACCGAACTCAGGTTATAAAGACGAAAATCAATCATTTGCCCCAACCCTTAAGGGAGTGATTGATGGTCTTGCGACTCTAAGAGCAAGTGGTAAAGGAAGAGGATTTGATTCCAGTCACAACAGATGTTGAAATTAATAGAGGTGTAAAATTACATACTTTCCATGTTGCTTTGGTGAGGGATAAGTTAGAAATTGATTGTTTAAATTTAAAAAAGTGAACTTAATTAAACTTGATAATTTTTTGCACCCTTTAGGGTCGGGGCAAACAAAAAAAAATAATTTTTATGATGTTTTCATAAATGACTTCGATTGACTTTAAGTTTTATTTGTCTACCTCAAAAAAATAATAAACAATAAACAAAAACACAATGAATATAGATTTTAATAAGGGTGATGGATTAGTTCCAGTAATCATTCAAAATGATAAAACATTACAAGTGTTGATGCTAGGCTATATGAATAAAGAAGCCTTTGAGAAGACACAGAAAGAGAATAAAGTTACCTTCTTTAGCAGATCGGAAAACCGATTATGGACAAAAGGAGAGGAATCTGGGAATTGCCTTTATGTAACAGATATCAAATTAGATTGTGATCAAGATACACTTCTTATCAAAGCCAATCCTATAGGCCCAACTTGTCATACGGGTAGTACATCTTGTTTTAAAGATAAAACGGCTAAAGGATTCATTTATCAGTTGGAAAGTGTTATTAACCAAAGAATAGAGGAGGATGACCAACAATCATATACCAATAAGTTATATAAAAGAGGTATTAATAAAGTAGCCCAGAAAGTAGGAGAGGAGGCTGTAGAATTAGTGATTGAGTCTAAAGATGACAATGACGATTTATTCTTGAATGAAGCAGCGGATTTATTATATCATTATCTCATTCTATTAAAAGCAAAAGGTTTTAAATATGAAGAGGTTGAGGCTGTGTTAAAAACTCGGATGAAGTAAATATAAGGCTAACAAACATAATTTTTAAATCAATACTGTCCAAAAGAAGAGTTCCATATTAAAAAAGATTCTTCACTTCATTTCATTACGTTCAGAATGACAGGGTGTTAGAGTTTGACAGGAAGGAAGAAGGGCTTTGCTTTTGGCATTGAAAAAAGCAAAGCCCTTCTTCCTAAGAGTTGTCAAAACACCTGTCATTCCGATGCGTAGCGAGGAATCTTTAATAATTATTAGGACGCTATTGTTTTTAAATTGAGGTGTTCAATTACTTAATAGCTTAATAGTGTCTGATTCAGTATGCTATAAGTTTTTTTTTACTAAACTGTAGAGCTAATTGTTTTGGAGCATACTTTTTTCGCTCCCCTTGGGGTTGGGGAAAATGTAAAAAGACTGAATATCATTGTATTATGTGTTTTTATTCTAGATTTGAATAAGTACTTATCTAAACACTTCAATCTTTAAAAAAAGAGATCCACTAATTACACTGATTTCAACGGATTAATTAAAATCGATGCTTTGTAAAGCTAATCATCAATTTAAAATAGTCTTATTTAGTGATAATAAGTGGACAAAGAAAAATGGAATAATTCCTTTTATTAAAGTAATGAGTCTTTCTGGATTAATAAATTATCACCAATTTGCTGAGATAATCCTAATATTTATTAGTTTTGAAAATAATCAAATTCAAAATTATGAAATCAATTCTAAGAAATATTTTAGCTGTTTTAATAGGGATAGTGGTAGGCGGATTTGTCAATATAACTATTATTACATACAGTGGCTCTATCATTCCTCCCCCTGAAGGGACTGATATGACTACAACAGAGGGTTTGATAGCTGCAGCAGACTTATTGCAACCCATTCATTATTTAATGCCATTTTTAGCACATGCTTTGGGTGCATTTGTTGGAGCTTTAATAGCAGGACTTATTGCAGCGACTCATAAAATGACCTTTGCATTGTCTATTGGACTTGTTTTTTTAATAGGTGGGATTATGATGGTTTTATCGGTCCCTTCTCCAACTTGGTTTATCGTGGTTGATTTGGTTCTAGCCTATATTCCAATGGCTTATTTTGCTGGTAAAATGACAACGAATAAGGCTTAAACTATCAAGTATAATTATTTAGAGCCCAAATAATACGACATCTGTCGTATTGTTTGGGCTCTTCATTTTTTCTTCTTTTGTTTTATTATTCATCCTAAAACAAAAATTATGAAGAAAATCTATTTTACTCATTTGAGAATGCTTTTGCTTTCAATGGCTTTTTTTATCATTGGCGATTCCTATGCACAGCCTGCTTTCACAAGTTCTGATATGCCTAATATTGGAGATAGTGACTCTATTATTTTTATTCCAGAGAGTAATTTTCAGCATGATTTAGAATTGGAAACTGGACCTGATTATACTTGGGATTTTTCTTATTTGCCATTTGAAAGCTATGCCAGCTTTGTGAATGTGGATTCATATAGAGAGAAACAACACGATATGGCAGAATACTTTCCTGATGCAGCTTTCGAACGACATACCAATGGAGTGAGTGGAGAACTCTTGGGCTATTATGATTTTCAGAATGATACTTTGATGATGTATCGTTATCGTCCACCATCAGCATCAGGTTGGTTTCCTCCTATTGCATTAATGGCTTTCCCACTAGAGTATGGTGAAACTTCAGATATTACTTCTACTTTTTACTATGGTGATTTGGCTACAGGTGAGAGGAGGGCACAGGTAAAATATGATGGTTTCGGAACCTTAAAAATGCCCGATAATAAAACTCATAACAATGTGTTTAGAGTAAAACGAGTAGAAAAAGATACCACCTTTGTTACTCAAAGTTCCATTACCTATATATCCTATTTATGGTATAAACAAGGTGGTGAAATTCCCTTGTTAGAAGTGAAATATAATGGTAGTCCAAATAATTACATCATTTTTGGAAGTAAAGCCAATGGTTCACAAACAGGACTCCAAGAACTTGTTGAACTCAAAGGCTTGTCACTGTATCCGAACCCAGCTCAGAGCTATATAAAACTTGATTTACAAAATCCAGAAAAAGTTTTAGAACTTAACCTCCTCAATTCGCTGGGGCAGACTATTCAAAGTTTTGAACAGCTCCCTGAAAGTATTGTTGTGCAAGATTTACTTCCTGGCTATTATTATATCCAAGTGAAATCGAAGAATGAAATTGCTGGAGAGATCTTTGTCAAAAAGTAGTCAAGTAGTGTTTAGAAGATTCTTTAAAAGTCCAGTATTTTTTATTGGGCTTTTTAATTGAGCTATTGCATACTTATTACCTTTGCAAAATCTCAACCATAAAGCAAGAAATACTATGCAGCTAGATTTTATAGAAAATATTAATGAGTTTGGAGAGAGTCTAATCCGTCTCTATGATTTTGATAGTTCGGAATCCCTACTTTTTAAGGAGTTAATAGAGGAGCTTATCATTAAACAGAATAAAAAGATGAATTTAGCTGCGATAGATTTTATAGAGCCACGTAATTGTAATATGATTATGGGCATTGGTAAAGAAGATGATGGCATTCTTACTAAAGACAATGAAACCTTCTTTTGTATTCTGACCAAAGAAACATACCAAAATATGGTAAAGCTTATTCAACCTTTCTGTGAAAAGGAAACTAAAGCTCATCAGCTTCTTTATGATATTGATAACCCAATTGATTTTCTTTTTGCTCCAGCAGGTACGTGGTAGGTGTTTTATAGCTGCTTTTTAACCTCTTTTTTCGTGTGAATTGTTTATTTTGAATGATTTTAAATTAAGAGTTCTGAATATTTTTCATTATATTTGAATACCAATTTTAATATTTTGAATAATAGAATGCTCATTTATCTATAAACTAAAATAATTGAAAAGAGTACTTACCATATTAGCTTTATTGATATTAGTCACATGGAATGTTGATGCCCAAAGAATAGTAAAGGTAGGAGCTTTTAGTTTTCATCCTGGTATATTTCAAGATGAGGATGGTGAAATAAAGGGATTCTATGTGGATGCATTAAACGAGATTGCTACCAAAGAAAATATCCAATTCGTTTATGTGTTTGGAACCTGGAACGAAGGTTTAACACGAATTAGAAATGGGGAGGTCGATTTATTAACCAGCGTTGCTTATACCGAAGATAGAGCCGAGTTCCTAGATTATTCTTCTGTTCCTTTACTTACGGTTTGGAGCGAAGTCTATGTGGATCCACATAGCGAAATTCAAGGTGTTTTAGATTTGGAAGGAAAGGTGATTGCAGTAATGAAGTCTGACCAAAATGGAGCGCATTTAAAAGAGCTAGTAAGTAAGCTCTCCATATCTTGTACCTTTTTCGAAACAGCAGATTCTCCCTCTGTATTTCAGCTCATTGCATCGGGAGATGTGGATGCTGGTGTTGTTAACAATACCTATGGAGCTCCAAATCACAGGCAATATGGCCTCATGTCCACTGGAATTGTTTTTAATCCCTTTGATATCTTCTTTGCTGTGAAGAAAGGTGAGAATGAAGACTTAATCAATACACTCAATACCTATTTATTAAAATGGCAGCATGATAGAAATTCCATTTATAATGTAGCTCGTCAGAAATGGGCTCATGGGGAAATTGGGACTTTAGTTGTATTTCCGGAATGGTTGCAACAATTAATCATTTTTATCATTCTTGTGATTTTAGCATTAGTTATCTTTATTGCCTTATTAAGGTATAGAGTAAAGCAAATCACACAAAAAGTTTTAAAGAGCGAGTCTGTTTTTAAAAGTTTTATGGATCATACTCCTGCTTTTGTTTATATAAAAGACCATGATCAAAATCTAGTTTATATGAACGATATGGTTAATAATATCTCAGGATTAAAGCAATCCAAGAATGGCAGCCTATTAAAACCAGTTTTTGATTCTAGTGTTGCAGCTCAAATCGATAGATATGAAAAAAACCTTTTGGATGGGGCCATGACTAGGGTCGATTTAAGATATCCATGTGTGATTAATGAGAAAAAAGTTTGGCTTCATGATTTTAAATTTGTATTAAATTTTCCAGATGAGGAACCTTCTATAGGAGGAATCTCATTTGATATTTCTAAGGAAAAAGAAATAGAAAGTGAGTTATTTGAAGCTAAGGAAAAGGCAGAGGAGAGTGATAGATTAAAGTCTGCCTTTTTAGCTAATATGTCCCATGAAATCAGAACTCCCATGAATGGAATATTAGGATTCTCAGAACTATTGAAGGATCCAGATATCAGCGGCGAAGAGCAAAAGGAGTATATCAAGGTGATAGAGAGGAGCGGGATGCGCATGTTGAATATCATCAACGATATTGTTGATATTTCTAAAATTGAATCTGGATTAATGTCGTTAAATAAATCCAAGATAAGTGTAAACGCAAGTCTAGATGATATTTATGCCTTTTTTAAGCCTGAGGCTGATTTAAAAGGACTTATTTTAAAATCTTGTAGAAGTTTGAAAGATAATGAAGTCATAATTTCTACAGATGGTCATAAACTAGATGCCATTCTTGCTAACCTGATTAAAAATGCGCTGAAATATACCGATGTAGGCCAGATAGAGTTTGGCTATGAATTAAGAGGAGAGTTGTTAGAGTTCTTTGTAAAAGATACGGGGATAGGGGTGAAACAGGATAGATTAGAAGCTATTTTTGAAAGGTTTATTCAGGCAGAAGTCATTGATGTTTCAGCGCGACAAGGAGCAGGCCTAGGTTTGACTATTTGTAAAGCCTATGTGGAGATGTTAGAGGGAAGAATTTGGGCTGAAAGTGAATTTGGTAAAGGTTCCGCCTTTTACTTTAGCATCCCTTATTCTAGGGTATAAAAAAAGGACTTGTTTGAGAAAACAAATCCTTCTTTCTAAATTTAATATATCTTACATCTTAGCGGCTATAAATACTTCTAGTTTCACTAAATCAACGCTAAATTTACGAATACCTTCGGAGAGCTTTTCAGTGGCCATGGCATCCTCATTCATCTGCCAACGGAAAGAAGCTTCATCAGTTGATATCTTCTCAATTTCTAAATCTTTAGCTGTTTCAGGATTTAATTTTTGTGTGATTTCAATTTCGTTTTGCTCCAATTCAGCTAATAAATTAGGAGAAATAGTTAATAAATCACAACCTGCTAATTCAATAATTTCTTCTTTATTACGGAAACTAGCACCCATAATCTCAGTGCTATGGCCAAATTTCTTATAATAATTGAAAATTTCAGTAACAGATAAAACGCCTGGGTCTTCAGGAGCTGCAATATGACTGACTCCTCTATCTTTTTTATACCAATCGAGAATACGACCTACAAATGGAGAAATCAACTGAACACCAGACTCAGCACAAGCAACAGCCTGAACCTTGCTAAATAATAAAGTAAGATTAGTATGGATGCCTTCTTTTTCAAGTATTTCTGCTGCTCTAATTCCTTCCCAAGTAGCAGCTATTTTTATGAGGATTCTTTCTTTATCAATTCCTGCGGCAGCATAAAGTTCAATCAATTGATGAGCTTTTGCAATGGTTTTTTGAGTATCAAAAGAAAGACGAGCATCCACCTCTGTACTCACACGACCGGGAACGATTTTCAAAATTTCTAATCCAAAGTTTACAGCCAAAACATCTAATGCATGCTCCAATTGTTGAGCCTTATCATCGCTATATTTTTTAGCAGCTTCTAAAGCTAGATCTACCAGGTGAGCATATTTACTATCCTGTGCCGCCATATAAATTAATGATGGATTGGTAGTTGAATCTAATGGTTTAAACTGATTAATAGACTCGAAATCTCCAGTGTCTGCCACTACTTTTGTGAATTTCTTTAATTGTTCTAAGCTGTTCATTATATGTTGTTTTTTGTTGTTTTTTAATAGCTTTTATCTCATCAGTTTTGCCCCAACCCTAAAGGGAGCCTGATGAGCACTTTCTCCGTAATAGACATTTAGTTTTAACTATTAACTATCACTTGTTAGCTCTCTTTTGTTGCATCACCTTCGACATGCCTGTTTAACGACTAGGTAGACTCAGGCAACTTAGATTAACTGTTTCAAACCTAACTATTCACTGTTAACTGTTAGTTGTTCACTATCAACTGTTAACTAAATTTCTCTCTGTACCTTTAAAATATCCTTATACTCCTCCAGCCAATCTTCAAACTTAATCATATTTTCAAAAAAGAATTCATAAACCTCAGGCCAGCATTCCTTATTCATGATATTGACATTGTGTTTGTAAACAGCTATTCTAATGATATCTTTTCCACTATCAAGCGTAAACATATCATCCCAAACCACTTCTTGCTCAAAAAGTTCGTTTAATAAAACTTTTAAACCGAGTAGTTTATTCCAGTATGCCACCTTGCTTTCAAGCGATTTTGAAACCACATCGATGCCAACAGAGGCCAGTTTTCTATCTATATGAAACTTGAGGTCTAAGGCTTTTACACCAGTATATTGCATGGTCCATGTTTTAGGTTTCCCTAATTTACGCCTCTTGGGAGCGGAGAATTTTTGGAATTCATCCCAAAATTCAATCCTTGTGTTTTTTATTTCTTCTTTCTTGTACAAATCGCTTGCAAAAATAAAGGTTTCTAATGAATTAGGATAGAAAATAATGGATAATTAGCAATCATTTTATTATGAAGGTATCAGGTTTAAACTTTTAATTTCAATTGTTCCGTCATATTAAAAGTCATTCGATGATGAATTGTTGTTCCATGTTCGGCAATGGCTTTCTTATGAAATTTGGTTGGATATCCCTTGTTCTTATTCCAGTCGTAATAAGGTGTTTCTAAATGGATTTTCTGCATATATTCATCACGATGAGTTTTGGCAAGAATAGATGCAGCAGCAATGGACATCATTTTTCCGTCTCCTTTAATAATGGTTTCATAAGGAATATCATGATAGGGTTTGAATTTATTGCCATCCACTAAGATGAGTTCAGGCTTTTGTTTTAAACCATCTAATGCTCTATGCATGCTTAAGATGCTCGCATTTAATATATTAATTTTGTCTATCTCAAGTGGACTACAGGTCCCTACTGCCCAATACAAAGCTTCTTTTTCAATAATTTCTCTCAGAATATTTCTGTTCTTTTCATTTATTTTTTTGGAATCATCTAAGAGCTCATTCTTAAAGTTCGGTGGTAATATGACTGCAGCAGCAAATACAGGACCAGCCAAACAACCTCTTCCAGCTTCGTCGCAACCGGCCTCTATAGTAACTTTAGTTGAGAAATATTCTTTCAGCATAAGCCAAATAGTATTTATTGAAAATTAAGAGGAGGATAAAAATAGTAAATACTAAATCTACCCAAAACTTTCTTGTTTTCACTGTCTTTAAATAATAACCCACTAATCCTGCAACAGGAATGAGAATGATATTTCTTGAGATGATATCTGGGCTCCATATAAATGGAAATAAGCTGATAAATAGAAACCAAAGGCTAATAGATATCTTTTTCCTAATGGCAATGATTTTACCTGGAGCTTCAGGAATAATCTTAGCTAAGCTTAATAAGATTAAAAATCCGAGGATGCTAAAGATGAAAATATGGACTAGACTATCAATTTTCGGCAATACTATAAGTTGATCTAATATTTGATCCCATTCTATCAAAACAAGATGGAGTTTGTCATTCCAATATAACCAGGTGAAAAAGAAGAGATAAGGGGTAATTAGTCCAACGAGTGTGATAGGGAAATACCTCCAGCTATAAATTTGAAATACAAAGAAACTCAACCATACTAAAATAATAAAGTATACATTTGAATAGCTTAAAAAGCTAGATAATGAGATGAATAAGGAGGCAGTGAATAAGCTATTATCAGGTTTATCATCATCAAAACCATTCAAAAGAAAGCTAAAAGCAAAGGCTAAAAGAAATAAACTGATGGTATTAATGAGCTGATATTCAAAAGGCTGTTGAAAGCTAAATAAAGCAATAATTAATAGGGAAGGGATAAAATTGAGGTGATGAACCAGTTGGTGCCTGGTGAAGAGCAATTTAACAAAAAATGCAAGAGTTAATAATAGAGCAAATTGCAAACCTTGATATAGCCAATTGATTTGTAGGCTAGGGTGTAAGCAACTCACTTTTAAAAACAGTGTATTATCGGGCCAAAAAGCAGTTTTGTCCTGAAAAAAACCTGGTATGGCCATCACTATAGCGAAAATTATAATTCCACTAATTTGAACAAAATAGGTTTTTTTAAATAGGCTTAATAACATTTGTATTTGGCTTTTAGTACTTCGCTTTTCGCTATTGGCAGATTAGGCTCTTTATATTAATTATCTTTTATAAATCGAAGCCTAAATCTTTGCGGTAATACTTGCCTTCGAAATCGACTTTCTCTGCTTTTTTATAAGAGGCTTTTAGGGCATCTTCCATAGTATCAGCTAAACTTGTAATGGCTAATACTCGTCCGCCATTGCTTACTATATTTTGCTCGTCTACTTTTGTTCCTGCATGGAATAATATGTTTTCATCAGATTCCTCCAAACCCGTGATCACTTTCCCTTTCTCATAAGCATCTGGATATCCTCCAGAAACCAACATTACCGAAGCTGCTACTTTAGCTAAGAAAGTAGTTGTCATTTCTCCAAGATTTCTGTTTGCAACTCCATTGAATAGTTCTACTAAATCAGTTTCAAGTCGAGGAAGAACACTTTCTGTTTCTGGATCACCCATTCTCACATTATATTCAATCACATAAGGATTTCCATTAACATTTATCAAACCAATAAATATAAAACCCTGGTAGTCTAGTTTATCTTTTTTAAGTCCAGAAACAGTAGGTTCTACGATTCTTTCTTTCACCAACTTCATATAGGCTTCATCGGCAAAAGGTACAGGGGAAATACTTCCCATTCCACCCGTATTAGGGCCGGTGTCACCTTCACCAATTCTCTTATAGTCTTTGGCTTCAGGCAATAAAACATAGGAATCCCCATCAGTAAGAACGAAAACAGAAAGTTCAACACCCGTTAAAAACTCTTCAATCACTACTTGGTGACCTGCAGAACCAAATTTGTCTTCAGTGATCATTTCTGTAAACACCTTAATGGCCTCCTCTAAATCAGTGAGGATAATAACTCCTTTTCCAGCAGCAAGACCATCGGCTTTTAAAACGTAAGGAGCCTTGGTGTTTTTTAAATATTCAATTCCAGCTTCCAAACTGTATTTATCAAAAGTTTGATAGGCAGCAGTCGGAATATGATGTCTTTGCATGAACTGTTTAGCAAAATCTTTACTGCCTTCTAATTCCGCAGCTTCTTTTTTAGGACCAATAACTGAGATGTGTTTTAATTTTTCATCAGCAACAATTCTATCATGAATACCCTCTACTAAAGGTTGCTCAGGGCCAACAACTATCATATCTACCTTCTCGGTAAGAAGAAAATTTGTCAATGACTGATGGTCATCAATATTAACAGAAACATTGGTTCCGTATTTAGAAGTGCCTGCATTTCCAGGGCAAATGAATAATTGTTTTAATAAGGGGCTTTGGCTCATTTTCCAAGCCATGGTATGTTCTCTTCCGCCAGATCCTAAAAGTAAAATATTCATATTATAGGTTTTATTGATTCACAGTTTTATTAATGGATTTCCAGAGGTTGTCCGCTGTATTTTGCCAATGGAATTTAAGTTTTCTTTGATTTCCTTTCTCTATAAGTTCAGCTCTTAAATCGGCATTTTCCGATACCTTCTTTAAAGCCAATGAAATATCTTCAGGTGAAAAAGGATCTACCAATAAAGCTGCATCACCAGCAACTTCAGGCATAGATGTAACATTGGAGGTGATAACCGGGGTTCCTGTATAAAAAGCTTCAACTATTGGAATTCCAAATCCTTCGAAATAAGAAACATAGGTGAGAGCCAGTGCTGAGGCCAGGGCTTTATGTAATTCTAAGGCATTCAATCTGCCACTAAAAACAACATCGGCTTTATATGACATTTGTTCGTATGTTTCAAAAATTTCATCTGTTTTAAACATCTTTTCACCCACTATCAGTAATTGAACACTTGAACGGTCATTCTTTTTGAATAAATCGAAAGCCTTCATCAAGTTGACCAAATTCTTTCGAGGATTTAAAGCTCCAATAAAAATGAAATAAGGTTTACCACCAGTGTGCTTTTCTACGACTAATTTTTTGATATTAGCAGGTAGGGGAGTGAATTTTTCATTGGCTCCATTATATACCACATCTACTTTACCTTCATCAACTTTATAGAGTTCACAAATATCTTTTTTTGAATATTCAGATACAGTAGCTATTCGCGTTGCATTCTTAGCAAATCGAGGAAAATACTTCCTATAGTAGTAGCGCTCGCTAGATGGCAGATCTTTTGGGTAGTGTTCAAAATTCAAATCATGGAAAACTGCAAGAGTTTTGACTTTGCAATTCAGAGGGATATATCCATCTGGAGATAAGAAAAGATCGACTTTATGGGTCGACAATACTTTGGGAACACTATAATTGAACCAAATATAATAAAGAATGGGATGACGAGCAGGAGGGCCAGTTACCACTGGGGTGATATTATCTCCAAAAATAAAATCGTCGCTATAGGGGCGATCGAAAATGAAGATAAACTCATGTTCCTTATGTTGTTGAGTTATTCTTTTCAGGCTTTCAAAGGTAAACCAACCTATGCCTTCCAATTTGTTTTTGAGTAATAATCTTGTATTGACAGCTATTTTCACTTAGAAACTATTAATTACCAATTCTAATCCTTAAATTTGCCGCAAAGATACAAGAATGACTATTATTTAACTGCCGATCTATAAATTTATGCAGAGAAAGTTTATAACTAATCTAGGATTACTGCTTTTACTCAATTTGCTGATTAAGCCATTTTGGGTTTTTGGTATAGATAGGACAGTACAAAACGTAGTGGGAGCAGAGGAATTCGGCTTTTATTATACCATCCTCAACTTTAGTTTCCTTTTCAATATTTTATTGGATTTAGGAGTTACCAATTTCAATAATCGCAATATTGCTCAGAATACTCAATTATTAGCTAAACATTTTTCTGGAATAGTGAGCTTAAAACTAATTTTGGGTTTCCTTTATTTTATTGTCACAATAGGGATAGGCTTACTTTGGGGTTATAGGGGTTCTCAGCTGAGTTTATTGGCTTTAGTAGGTTTTAATCAATTTTTACTATCATTTATATTATATATAAGATCTAATATTTCTGGAATGCTCATGTTTAGGACGGAGAGTTTTATGTCGGTCTTAGATAGGAGTCTGATGATTATAATCATGGCAGTTTTGCTGTGGGGTCATGTTATTTCTGGTGAATTTCAAATAGAATGGTTTGTTTATGCCCAGACCTCAGCTTATATTATTGCTGCAATTATTGGTTATTCAGTAGTCGTCATTAAAAGTAAGTCTTTAGCCATAAATTGGAATATTCCATTCTTCTTAATGATTTTACGAAAGAGCATGCCATTTGCCTTACTTACTCTATTAATGACTTTTTATAATAGAATTGATACGGTGATGATTGACAAATTATTACCAAATGAAATAGGTAATATCCAATCTGGAGTATACGCACATGCTTATAGAATATTAGAAGCAACAAATCAAATCAGCTTTTTGTTTGCTATTTTGTTATTACCCCTCTTTTCTCACCTAATCAAGGCAAAAGAGAGTTTAATCAATATTGTTAGAGTATCCTTTTCTTTATTGTTTGTGGCTACCAGTATTTTGGCAATATGCACTTTCTTTTATAGTTACGAAATAATGGAATTATTATACGATGAGCATATAAGTGAATCATCCTCGGTCTACAGTGTTATTATTTTTGGTGTGATGGCCATGGGAACCTCCTATATCTTTGGTACTTTACTAACTGCTAATGGAAGTTTAAAAGAACTTAATACTATTGCTGCTATTAGTCTTATAATTAGTGTGACCTTAAATCTGGTTTTAGTACCGAAATATCATGCTTTTGGTTCTGCAGTTGCAAATTTATCTGCATTGTCATTTTCTTCCATCGCCCAATTGTATGTTGTGAAAAGTAAATTTAATTTTAAAATTGATAATAATTTTATCATTAGATTATTTGGCTTTATTATTTTTACTTTAATTATTAGTTATACATCTACTTTCGTAATTACGTATAACTGGGTTCTTAAATTGGTTTTTGTTTCTCTATCTTCCTTATTAATAGCTGTTTTGATGAAGCTCTTGAGTATAAAAGAGTTTGTTGAAATTATAAAAAACGACCAATTAAAATAGCTTTTTATTAATTCCGATCTAATTACATATTTATATTTTCTTATTTAGAAAATAGTTCTATTTTTGGGCTTTCTAAAAGGTTCATATCGATTATGAATAATAATACTTACGAAGGATTTGATTCCTCAAATTTTATTACGTTTTTATTTCAATGGAGACGAACATTTCTCCTTGTAGGTTTGTTGGCTGCAATATTGTCTGTAATATTCTCAACACCCTACTTTATAACACCACTTTATAAAAGTCAAGTGGTATTGTTCCCAACTTCCACCAATGCTATATCCAAAGCTTTATTGAGCACCAACTATGCGGCCAAAGAAGATATATTGGAATTTGGAGAGGATGAGCAAATAGAACAAATGTTACAGATTCTAAATTCCAATATCATTCGTGATAGTATCATTCAGAAGTATCATCTTTCTTCTCATTATGGGATTAATGATGATGATTCTTATCATTTCACGAAATTGTATAGGTTATATGAATCAAATATAAAGTTTAAACGAACTGAAAATAGTGCTGTAAAAATTATTGTTTACGATAAAGACGCTCAATTTGCTGCTGATATAGCTAATGAAATTGCTTTGTTATACGATGTAGTGAAGAATAATATGAAACGTATACGTGCAAATAAGGCTTTCAAGATAGTTGAAAGAGAGTACTTTAAGCTTAGATTAGAAATTAAGCTCAAAGAGGATTCCTTAACAGTATTGCGTAAATTAGGAGTGCATGATTATGAATCACAATCAGAGATGATCAACCGTCAGTTGGCCATGGAAATAGCCAAGGGCAATAATGCAAATATTCAGCGTTTAGAAGGTAAACTAGATATTTTAGCAAATTATGGCGGTCCTTATGTATCCATTAGAGATGCATTAGAACATGATAAAAAACAACTGAGTGAAATTAGAGCTAAATATGAGGAAGCAAAAGTAGACGCTGAACAAGATTTACCTCAAAAATTTATTGTAAATAATGCATATAAAGCAGAAAAGAAATCATATCCAATAAGATGGTTGATTGTAATATTATCAATTTTTGGTTCATTATTTCTTACAGTTTTAGTTATTATTACTTTTGAGCAACTAGAAAAGTTACAAATAAAAAAAAAAGCATAATTCAATTAATCCTAAATCAAATTAGGTATTATGGAAAAGATAATAATAAAGAGTTAAGCTCAATTGATAAGAAATTAGTTTTTAATAAGCATAGAATAAGAATAAATCATATTATAATGGAAAGCAATTTTAATAATCTGAACGTCATTAATACCCTTTTAAGATGGAGGGTTCATTTGGCTGTCATATTGCTTATAGCTTTTGTAGGCTCAGCAGTATTTTCAGGCTCTTGGTTAATTACTCCCAAATTTAAATCTTGGGCGGTAATATATCCATCTAATATTTCACCATATTCTGAAGAAAGTGAAACTGAGCAAATGTATCAAATTCTTCAAGCTAGTTATGTGAGAGATCGTGTTATTGAGGAATTTAATCTTGCTGAGCATTATGAGATATCTCCTGATTATGAGTATTTTACTACTGCTCTGATAAATGAATATAAAGAGAGTGTGAAGATTGGAAAGACCCCTGGTGAAGCTCTAAGAATTGAAGTTTTAGATAGAGATCCAGAAATAGCCAAAGAAATGGTTGAAATGGTTATTCTTGCTTATAATGAGAAAATTAAAATGCTGCATGAAGAAAAGTTTGGCGAAGTTGTGGGGATGTGGGAAAGAGCTAAACAAAGAAAAATTCAATCTATTGATTCCATAAAAAGTGTATTGCATGTATTGGCAGCTGAAGATGGGTTAATAGAATATGGTGCTCAATCTTCTGAAGTAATGAAAGGTTTGTTGGGTACAGTAGAAGGAGGTTCCACACGAATTAATAAAGACGAAGTTAGTAGATTGAGAAAAAGTATGGAGGCTAAAGGTGGAGACTTATTGCTTAGTCTTGAGACTTTAAAGCATCAAGCTTTATTATTAAGAGAAATAACTAGTGAATTAGATAAGGCCGATGCCAATTATGATAGACAGTTTTCATATACTAACGTTATTGAAGAGCCTTTTGCTGCTGATAAGAAATCATATCCAGTGAGATGGTTAATTGTGGCCTTAACGATGTTTACAACATTATTACTCTCAGTTATTGTGATTGGTGTTATTGAGAATTTACGAATTAGAAAGGCGATTTAATTTGTTCTCCTCCAAAGTAAAAATAGGAATTATTTACTTGCTCAGCATTTTATTTGTTTTGGCCAACATGTACTTTGTGGCTAAAAATCAATATTATGCTTTTGCCATTCCATTTGGTTTATTCTTTATTCTTCTTTACTTTTTTGCTTTAGATAAACTGATCTGGTTGATTGTTTTCTTTACTCCTTTAGCAATAATTCTTAAAGATAATGACTTTGGAGTAGGGGTGTCTCTGCCGACAGAACCATTGATGGCTGGGGTATTATTATTGTTTATTATAAAAATATTTTTTGATTGGAGCTTTGATAAAAGGTTTCTAAAACACCCGATAACCATTGCATTAGCTCTTAGTTTGACTTGGACTTTGTTTACTACCTTTACGAGTGAATTACCTATTGTATCATTAAAGTACTTTGTTTCACAACTATGGTTTGTCGTTCCTTTTTACTTCATTTTTAGTAAAATCATCAAGAAAGATTCTGATATCAGAAAGTTTGCTTGGCTTTATATTATCCCATTAATCATTGTGATTATCTATACCACTATTCATCATTCTATGTGGGGATTTGAAACTAAAGCAGGACACTGGGTGATGTCTCCTTTCTATAATGATCATACAGCCTATGGAATGATCCTTGCGTTTTATTTGCCTATTGGTTTGGCTTTAATATTTACAGATGATTATTCTAAGAGTCTGAAAATGTATTCTATTATTGCTACTTTAATCATTCTGTTTGCATTGTATTTATCTTACAGTCGTGCAGCATGGTTATCTGTTATTGGTGGAATAGGCGTTTTTGTTTTAATATATTATAAGATAAAATTACGATATGTAGCATTAACAATTATTAGCGTTGTAGGCTTATTCTTTACTTTTCAAAATCAAATTTTAGATAAATTATCAAAGAATGATCAAGATTCCTCTGCAAATTTTATGGAGCATGTATCTTCCGCAAGTAATATTGCTACAGATGCTTCAAACTTAGAACGTATTAATAGATGGGCTTGTGCACTTCGTCTTTTCGAAGAAAGACCCATAGTAGGATGGGGACCTGGTACTTATCAGTTTGTGTATGCTCCAATGCAAAGAGCAAGTGAAAAAACTATAATTAGTACCGATTTTGGTGATGGAGGAAATGCACATAGTGAATATTTGGGTCCATTGGCTGATAAAGGTGTTCTTGGTTTAGTGACCTTCCTTTTAATTGGGATCGCAATTATTTCTACTGGAGTTCGTGTTTATAAGCAAGATGCTAATCGCTCTAATAGAGTCATGGTTATGGGGATATTGGTAGCTTTTGTTACCTATTTCATTCATGGCCTGCTTAATAATTTCTTAGATTCTGATAAAGCTGCTGTGCCTTTCTGGGGCTTTGCGGCCATATTAGTAATATTGGATATTAGAAATAAAGAAGCCCTAAGCCAAAAAAAGACCGCTAAATAAGCAGTCCTTTTTATTATCTATTTTCTCTAGCTAAACGCCTTAAGGTTGCCATCTCTTTCCACTTCTCTCTAGCTTCAATAGCTGGGCTACCAAAATAGGTTTTGCCACCTTCTACTGACTTGTCAATAGCTGATGTGGCTAATATGACTGCTCCTTTACCAATAACAATATCTTTGTTTATGGCTACTCTACCCCAGATAATAACATCATCCTCAATTTTTGTTACTCCTGCAATAGCAGCATGAGCTCCTATCAAACATCTTTTACCAATTTGGGTGTCATGTCCAATCTGACTGTGGTTATCCATTTTGGTATCTTCACCAATGATGGTATCGCCACTTACTCCTTTGTCGATGGCACATAATGCACCAACTTCAACTTTATCTTCTAGAATAACTCTACCACAAGATTCAAACTTTTTAAAGCCATCTGCTCTCTTTTGGAAATAATAAGCATCAGCACCAATGATAGCACCAGAATGTACGATCACATCATTACCAAGAATGCAATGGTCGTAAATACATGCATTGGCGTGAATAATACAATTCTTTCCAATTTTTACATAATTTCCAATAAATGCTCCTGGTTGGATAATAGTTCCTTCTCCAATTTCTGCTTTAGGACTGATAGAGGAGGTGGAAGCTTCAAAAGGTCGGAAATGTTTAACGAGTTTCATGTAGTCGTCAAATGGGGTGTCCGAAATGATTAAAGCCTTGCCTTCAGGACAATCTACTTCTTTGTTAATTAATATAGTTGTAGCAGCGCTGTTTAATGCTTTACTATAGTATTTTGGGTGATCAACAAAAGTTAGATCACCCGCTTCTACCATATGTATTTCATTAATTCCACTTACTACATAATCGTCAGCACCAACATATTTGTTAACTCCAATGAGTTTACTGACTTCTTTTAAGCTGTAATTTCTAGGAAATCTCATTCACTAAGCTTTAACTCTTTCAGAATACTCACCATTTCTGGTATCTACTTTGATCAATTCACCAGTATTGATGAATAGAGGAACTCTAACGGTAGCTCCAGTTTCAACTGTAGCATCTTTTAAAGTGTTGGTAGCTGTATTCCCTCTTTCTCCTGGTTCAGTATAGGTAATTTCAAGAGTTACATAAGGTGGAAGGTCTACAGTGAGGGGTGATTCAGTTTCTGCATGAATTAAAATCTCAACATTCTGACCTTCTTTCAAAAACGCTCCTGGAGCTCCAACAAGAGCTTCATCTAAAAATGTTTGTTCAAAAGTTTCATTATTCATGAAGTGCATATCTTGACCTTCTTTGTAAAGGTATTGGTAGCTTCTTCTTTCTACTCTTTGGATATTAATTTTAACACCAGATGTAAAAGTATTAGGAATAACTTTCCCAGTTTTTAGATTTTTTAGTTTTGTTCTCACAAAAGCTGGTCCTTTACCAGGTTTTACATGTTGAAATTCAACAATAGAGAATAAGTTTCCATTAAATTCAATAACTAATCCGTTTTTGAAATCTGAAGTGTTTGCCATAATTGTATTTTATAAAAATCTTGAATATCCCCTCATGATACCACGAGTTGATTTTGCAATAAAAGTTAATATTTCGTCTCTCTCAGGTGTTGCAGGAATAGTTGCTTCAATATAATTGACAGCCTGAGATACATTTTTATTCTTTAAATAAATAATTCTGTAGATTTCTTGAATCTGCTGAATTTGTTCTGGTGTAAATCCTCTTCTGCGTAAACCAACGGAGTTGATACCAACGTATGAAAGAGGTTCGCGACCTGCTTTAGTATAAGGAGGAACATCTTTACGAGCCATTCCACCACCACTAATCATGGCGTGTTTTCCTACTTGTACAAATTGGTGTACAGCTGCTAGGCCACCAATGATAGCCCAATCGTGAATATCTATGTGGCCTGCCAAAGTTGCTCCATTAGCTAGGATTACATTGTCGCCAACGATACAATCATGAGCAATATGCACATAAGCCATAAGCAGACAGTTATTTCCAACTATGGTTTCCATATTGGCTTTAGTACCTCTATTTACGGTCACAAATTCTCTAATGGTGGTGTTGTCACCTATTTTTACTAGGGTCTCTTCACCATCGTATTTTAAATCCTGAGGGATAGCAGAAATCACTGCACCAGGAAAAATCTTACAATTTTTCCCAATTCGTGCTCCTTCCATGATAGTAACATTCGATCCAATCCATGTGCCTTCTCCAATGATTACATTCTTTTCAATATTTACAAAAGGCTCTATCACTACATTACTTGCAAGTTTTGCCTGAGGATGAACGTATGCTAAGGGTTGATTCATTATCTTGTATTTTTATTTTATCTTCACTATTTGCGCTAACATTTCGGCTTCCATTACTACTTTATTTCCTACATAAGCTATTCCACCCATGTGGCAAAGTCCTCTTCTGATAGGGGTTAGTAATTTTAAACTGAAATTTAGAGTATCACCTGGCACAACTTGATTACGAAATTTTACTTTATCAATTTTCATAAATAAAGTGATATAGTTTTCAGGATCGGGAACCGTGCTTAAAACTAAGATTCCCCCAGTTTGGGCCATCGCTTCAATTTGCAATACACCCGGCATTACTGGGTTTCCAGGAAAGTGACCTACGAAAAAATCCTCGTTCATGGTCACATTCTTACTTCCAATAACATGAGTATCGCTCATCTCCATAATCTTGTCAATAAGTAAGAATGGAGGACGATGAGGAAGCTTTTTCATGATATCATTGATATCGAAAAGTGGTTTTACATCAGATGAGAAAGTGGGCATGTTTTTCTTGCTCTCTTCATCTTTCTGTCTTTTTTTAAGGATTTTGGCAAAAGCAGTATTGTTCTTATGTCCAGGTCGAGTGGCAATGATATGTGCTTTAATAGGTTTTCCGATTAATGCAAGATCACCTATTACATCTAATAATTTGTGACGGGCTGGCTCATTATTTGCAAAAAGTTCCAGGTTGTTTAAGTATCCTTTTTCAGTTACATTAACAACAGGTTTGTTAAATAATTCAGCCAAGCGGTTGAGTTCATCTTGTTCTACTTGTTTTTCTACATAAACAATAGCATTAGCAAGATCACCACCTTTTATCAAGTTGTTTTTTAATAGAAACTCTAGTTCATGGAGAAATACGAAGGTTCTTGCTTTGGATATCTCTTTTTTAAATTCTCCAATATGATACATATTGGCATGTTGAGTTCCTAAAACTTCACTTTCGTAATCTATCATCACTGAAACTTTGAATTCGTCGCTTGGAATGGCGATATATTCAACTTTTTCATCAGCATTCTGATAGCTAATATTCTCGGTGAGCTCGTAATATTCTCTTTCGGCTTCTTGTTCTTCTATTCCAGCATCTTCTAATTTCTCAATATATAATCTTGAGCTTCCATCAAGAATTGGAGTTTCTGCACCATTCATTTCAATTCTAACATTATCTATCTGCAATCCTACCAAAGCAGCTAAAACATGTTCGATGGTATAAACTTTAGAACCTTTGTATTCTAAAGTAGTTCCTCTAGAAGTATCTACTACATAGTCAACTAAGGCTTTAATTTCGATATCTTCGTTCACATCTGTTCTTACAAATCGATAACCATAACCTTCTGCTGCTGGCTTGAATGCTATGGTTACTTCTTGTCCGGTATGCAATCCGGTTCCAGAGATGCTTACTTCTCTTTTAATGGTACGTTGTTTTTCCATAAATACTTTATGCTAATTTTTATATCAAGCTATTTGATGAAAACATTCTGGTTTTCAATTAAAATAGCCGCAAATTTAAGAAAAAATCTCTTTACGAGTTTTTTGAATTTTTAAGCTGCTTTTCTAGCTCATCAATACGCTTCACAATATCTGGAAGTCTCTTATAATATACATATGATTTTCTATATGGAGCAATATCATAAGCTGGGGAACCTTGAATGACTTTACCATCTTTAACATTTGAGCTCACTCCACTTTGAGCAGCTATCATCACTCCATCTCCAATAACTAAATGGCCTGTTATACCAACTTGACCGCCTATCATACAGTTTTTACCTATTCTAGTACTTCCCGATACTCCTGTTTGAGCTGCAATTACAGTGTTTTCTCCGATTTCTACATTATGAGCAATCTGAATTAGATTATCTAATTTTACACCTTTTCTTATTACAGTAGATCCTAGGGTGGCCCTATCGATAGTAGTGTTACTTCCTACCTCAACGAAATCTTCTATAATAACATTGCCTATCTGGGCTACTTTTTTGTAATTTTTATCATCTTGTGGGGCAAATCCAAAGCCATCACTTCCTATGATAACACCAGAATGGAAGGTACAAGAATCTCCAATTTTGCAATCATTATATACCTTGGCTCCCGCAAATAAAATACAATCTTTACCCAATTTAGTGTTGTCTCCAATATAAGCTTGTGGATATATTTTGCTTCCATCCCCAATAACACAATTTTCAGAAATAACAGCATATTCGCCAATATATACGTTTTTTCCAATTTGGGCAGATTCAGCAATAAAGGCTTGAGACGAAATTCCTGTTTTTTGATTAGTAGCTTCTTTGTACAGATCTAATAATGTAGAAAATGCAACATATGCATTTTTAACCTTAATTAAAGCACAAGGGACTTCCTTTTCTGCAATAAAATCTTCATTTACGATGATAATGCTTGCTTTAGTGGTATAAACATGCTTTGTATATTTAGGATTAGCTAAAAAACTAAGGGTTCCTGGCTGACCATCTTCTATTTTTGATAAGTCATGCACCTCTATGTTTTCATCTCCAACCACTTTGCCTTCTAATACACCTGCGATCTGCGCGGCAGTAAACTTCATATGTGTTAGTTTTCGAATTTGGGGCAAATATATTCAAAATTGCCTAAACTAAAAAAATGCTAAATCTTAGTGTCTCCAATATGGAATTCTTTGGGATAGCATAAATAGAACTTACTAACAGGAGCCGATAAGCTTCTGATATTGAAGTTGTCAGAGGCTGTTGTGATGTCTACCAGTGTTCTGTTTTTTTCTTGAATGAAAATTTTATCCGCCTTTTGGTTGTAAGCTCTATTGCTAGCAATACCGCTATATACGAAATGAGCGGCCTCATCTATGCTTATTTCATAAGTTTTAGCTACTTTTTTCTTTAACTTTTGAATAGCATTTTGGTCGAATTTTTCTTTCTGGATAATAACCTTTGGAATATGTCTTTCTAAAATGTTTTTACATAATAAACTTAGTGTTTTATCTTTATGTTTGGACCATTCTTTAATGGCGAACATAATATCAAAGTCATCAATGCTGGCAAATTTGGATAATAAATCCTTTTCTATTAATTGTTCAGCATCTATCTTATTTCTAAGAAAAAGATTTAATTCTGGACTAGAACTGATTCTAGAATCGGTTTTTGATAAAACTCTTGCTCTTTTAATTATTTCAATCAACAGTTGTTCAGCACTGAGAACAGTTTTATGTAAGTATACTTGCCAATACATGATTCTTCTAGCGACCAAGAACTTTTCTACAGAATATATCCCTTTGGCCTCTACCACTAATTGGTCATCTATAACATTGAGCATTTTGATTAGCCTATCGGTTCCAATAACTCCTTCACTTACACCAGTGAAATAACTATCTCTTTTTAAATAGTCGAGCCTATCCATATCTAATTGACTACTGACCAATTGATGAAGGAACTTCTTATGATAGGAGTTTTTATTAATAGCGATGGCCGTATCTAATATGCCACCGAGATCCTTATTAATGGCTTCTAATAACAAGGAACCTACTTTTTCGTGGCTGGTTCGGTATAATAGGTGGCGCTCTAGAGTATGGGAGAAAGGCCCATGACCAATATCATGCAGAAGAATGGCTTGTTGAGCAGCTAACACCTCCTCGGTGCTAATGTTGATTCCTTTATCTTTCAAACTTAGTAAGGTGCTTTTCATCAGATTCATTGCTCCCATACTATGCTGGAAACGAGTATGAATTGCACCAGGGTAGACCATATAAGTTAATCCCAACTGATTTATTCTTCTTAACCTTTGAAAATAGGGGTGCTCTATAATATCATAAATAGATTCATCACTTATTTGGATAAAGCCATATATTGGATCGTTAAATATTTTAAGCTTGTTTGTATTCATAGTTTTCGAATGAATCTGCAAATTACGTATTTCTTTGTTCTTATAAACGAATAATAGAGAATTGATAAGAAGCATTAACAAATCTTAACAAGGATCAAGTATCTGTAATTCAGCTCTATATATGATTGTTGTTTTTGTTGAGTAAAATCCATGCAATAAATCGCTAATTTTATGTTTTTAATAGAAAGAAAAAATATGGGCACTAAAATATTATGGGTTGATGATGAGATAGATCTTTTGAAACCCCACATTATGTTCTTGGAACAAAAAGGTTATGAGGTTGGTACTGCTAATGATGGGAGTGAAGCGCTTGATTTGGTTGATGAAACGGATTTCGATATTGTATTTTTGGATGAAAATATGCCAGGGTTAAGTGGTATTGAAACTTTAGAGAGATTGAAAATAAAGTCACCTTCTTTACCAATTGTGATGATTACAAAAAGTGAAGAAGAATCTATCATGGAGGAGGCTATAGGATCAAATATCGCTGATTATTTGATAAAGCCCGTTAAGCCTAATCAAATTCTTCTTTGCTTAAAAAAGAACCTCGATAATAGAAAAATTGTTTCGGAGAAAACCACCATGGCTTATCAGCAGCAGTTTCAGGCTTTGAGTATGGAAATAGGTAATCGTTTAAATCATAAGGAGTGGATTGAGATTTACAAGAAATTGGTTCATTGGGAGCTGAGTTTGAGTAAATCGAGAGATAATGGTATGGATGAAGTGCTGAAAATGCAAAAGGACGACGCCAATAATCAGTTCTCAAAATTTGTGATGAGTGAATATGAAGGTTGGTTAAGTGGGAATAGTTCAGACGCACCTGTATTGTCGCATACTTTGATGAAGAAGAAAGTATTACCAGCTGTTAAAGATGATAAACCTACTTTCTTATTTATCATTGATAATTTAAGATATGATCAATGGAAAACCATTCAGCCCTTTTTTGAGGAACTTTTCCGAATTGAAGAAGAGGAACTGTATTATAGTATTCTCCCAAGTACGACTCAATATGCTCGTAATGCTTTGTTCTCTGGGTTATTACCTTCAGAAATAGAAAAGAAATATCCTCAATATTGGTTAGGAGAGCACGATGAGGGATCGAAAAACCAATTCGAATCTCAACTAATGGGCGAGTTGCTGAAGCGTTTTGGTAGACAGGACAAATACTCTTATCACAAAGTTCTCAATATGAGTTTTGGTCGAAAAGTGGTCGATTCACTTCCAAACTTAATGAATAATGACTTGAATGTGATTGTCTATAATTTTGTAGACATGCTTTCACATGCTCGAACCGAAATGGAAATCATCAGAGAACTTGCCGATGATGAAGCAGCTTACCGATCTTTAACGGTGAGTTGGTTTGAACATTCTCCATTATATGATATGTTTAAATACTTATCCAAAAAAGATGTAAATGTGGTCATAACAACAGATCATGGTAGTATTAGGGTTCAGAACCCGGTACAAGTCATTGGAGATAAACTAACCAATACCAATTTGAGATATAAAGTTGGAAAAAGTCTAAATTACAAAGCCAAAGATGTTTATGAAGTTAGAGAACCCAAGGATGTATTTCTCCCAAAGACACATATTAATGATGGATACATTTTTGCAAAGACAAATGATTTCTTTGCGTATCGTAATAATTTCAATCATTATGCTAATTACTATAAGAATACCTTCCAGCATGGTGGTATATCCATGGAGGAGTTATTGATTCCTATTATTCGTTTGCGAAGCAAATAATTGGCACAATAAAATAAAGAAAAGGGAATGAGTTATTCATTTCCTTTTTTTTGTGTCAAAAACTGGATATCCCTTTGCTTTTTTTATTTAATTTGCCCCATGTCAAAATATGAATTCAAAGCTGAAGGTCCTTCGGATCTTTCAAAGATAGCTCAAAGCCTAATAAAATCGCTTGGAGAGCATAAGATAGTTGCTTTTAAAGGCGAAATGGGAGCGGGAAAAACCACATTCATCAAAGCCATTTGTGAGTTCTTACAAGTAGATGGGATCGTTAATAGTCCAACATTTTCTATTATTAATCAATATGATACCTTAAAAGGGGATATTGTTTTTCATTTTGATTTTTATCGTTTGGAAACTTATCAGGAGGCCCTAGATATTGGTATTTACGATTATTTGGAGAGCGGAAATCTATGTTTGATGGAGTGGCCGGAAAAAGTGGAGAAACTTTTACCTGAAGAATGCGTATATTTGAAAATTAAGGAAGATGAGCTAACCGGAGATAGAATAATTAAATGGGAAGTTTAAAAAAAAATAGCTCTCAAAATATCGTATATGGTTTCTGAAGAAGGATTGATAAATATTTCATCGCAATTACTACCCAAAGAAGAGATGCTAGAAGTTGGGCACCAAAAATCAAATATTAGTATTGGCGTGCTTAGCGAAACAGAGGAGGGTGAGAATAGAGTTTGTCTGACACCAGAATCAGTAGGTCTATTGGTGGAACTAGGTCATAAAGTACTGGTTCAATCCAATGCTGGTCTTAAATCAGGCCATTCTAACGTGGATTATTCTGAGCAGGGAGCCGAAATTATAGAAACAACAGAAGAGGTAATGGAGGCTCAAATTCTTCTAAAAGTAAGTCCATTATCCCCAAAAGAGAGAAGCCTGATTCGAAAGAATCAATTATTGGTTACATCCCTTCAATTATTTAATCAGAAAAGAGAGTATTTTGCCGATTTTATTGAGAAAAAAGCTACAGCTATTGCCTTTGAGAGAATAAAAGACAGCACCAAGGCGTATCCTCTCATTCGTTCCATGAGCGAAATTGTAGGAAGTGCTGGAGTTCAAATTGCAGCTCATTATTTATCTCATCCAGATTATGGAAATGGTACTATGCTTGGGGGGGTTCCTGGTTTAAAACCTGCCGAAATCGTTATTATTGGTGCAGGAACTGTTAGTGAATATGCCGCTCGTTCCGCCATTGGAATGGGGGCTCAGGTAAAGATTTTTGATAATTCCATTTATAAACTTCGGAGGATTCAGAACAATCTAAAGCAGAATATATTTACATCAACTATACAGCCTCAGGTTTTAATGAAGGCTTTAAAGGATGCGGATGTAGCCATAGGAGCACTACGTGTAAAAGAGACTGGAAGTCATTATATGGTTCCAAGCTATATGGTAGAGAATATGAGAAAAGGCTCTGTCATAATGGATATTAGTATAGACCAAGGTGGGGCTTTCGAAACTTCTCGTCCAACTTGTCACAAAGATCCCGTTTATCAAAAGTTTGGAGTTACACATTATGGAGTACCAAATATTGCCTCTCGTGTGGCCTATACAGCTTCTAATGCCCTCTCTAACTTTTTTACTCCTTTATTACTAGAAATGGCTGATGCAGGAGGGGTTTCCCAGTATTTAAAGCGAAATGCAGGAATTAGAAATGGTGTTTATGTCTTTAATGGTATTATAACTAATAATAGGGTTGGGAAAAAATTTGGCTTTAATTACCGCGATTTAGATTTATTATTGGCAGTATTACATTAGTAGAAACTATGTCAAATATAAAACAAATAATAAGGATAATACTTTTTATCCAGGCTATTTTTTTAAATGGCTTTGTATTTTCTCAAGAGGAATTAGATAGGCATCCTCAAGATAGTTTAAGAATGATGTTTTATAATGTTGAGAATCTATTCGACCCTTTTGACGATAGTTTAACGAGTGATGAAGAGTTTACAGAGGAAGGGGCGAAGCATTGGTCTTGGTATAAGTATCAAGATAAACTCAGTAATATTTATAAAACAATAGTAGCTGTTGGAAATCCATACCCGCCTGCAATTATCGGCTTATGCGAGATAGAAAATCGGTTTGTATTGAACCAATTGGTTTACAAGACTCCGTTTTCAAAATTTGATTATAGAATTGTTCATGAAGAAAGCCCTGATAGAAGAGGTATTGATGTTGGTTTATTATTCGATCCTAAGCGTGCAGAATTGATTTATCATGAAGCCGTTCGGATTGATTTTCATTTTTCTCCACAAACAAAGACTCGTGATATTCTTTATGTTAAGCTTAGAATATTTAATGAAGATACAATTCATATTTTTGTTAATCACTGGCCTAGTAGATGGGGAGGTCAAATGGCATCGGCTCCAAAACGAAATTATGTGGCCGATATCTTAAGGGTGAAAATAGATTCCATATTTAATGAAGAATTAACACCTTCTATTTTTGTGATGGGGGATTTTAATGATGAACCTGAAGATGAAAGTTTAAGGCTTCATTTAGAGGCTGGTAGCCCTGAGGGTTCTTCAAGAATGGTGAATGTAATGTTGCCTTTAGTAAATGATAAATCAAAAGGAACTCATAAATATCAAGCCAATTGGGGAATTTTAGATCAATTTATTGTCTCAAAGTTCTTACTTTTGTCCAATAACCAATTACAAATTAACCTCCATCAAAATCCCATTTTTGCTGAGCCATATCTTTTAGAAAAAGATGAAAAGTTTTTAGGATTAAAACCGAATCGAACTTTTATAGGGTATAAATATCATGGAGGATTTAGTGATCATTTGCCTATATTTTTGGATCTGTATAAGATGCAGTAATCCAGGCGTTTGTAAAAGTTTTTAAAAAAAGATTAAAAATAATCAATAATTTAGGGGTACGTTTTTACAAAAAATAGTATTAATAAGTGAAGAAAGAGAAATATACAACAAATGAGATCCTAGATGGAATAAAAAGTGGTAATAATATTATACTTCAATTTATCTATCAAAGTTATTTCGATTCGATTAAAACCTTGGTTTTGTCGAAAAGAGGGAATGAAGATCTTGCTTATGATATTTTTCAAGATTCTCTTGTAGTTATCTACAAGAAACTAAAAACTGAAGAGTTTCAAATATTAAAAAGTTCTTTCTTTACTTATTTCTATTCGGTTTGTAGAATTACGCTATTTAAGTACTACTCTACAGGTTCGAAAGATGCATTGCCTCTTGCAGATAATTTAAAAGATTTGGAATTTATTTCTAGTGATTTTGAAGAAGAGGAAAGGTTGGCGGTTGAAGGAATAAAAGAGCAATTATTCCAAAAATATATCGATCTAATTCCTGACTCTTGTATGAAAATACTCAAATTGGTAATGGCCGGATTTAAAGCTGCTGAAATTGCCAATAAACTAAATTTATCCAGCGATGCTTATATAAGAAAAAGAAAGAAGATCTGTCTCGAGACTCTGATTGAAATGATTAAAAAAGATCCTAAATCAAGAGAATTATTATGAAAGCGTCAAAAACAAATTTAATCCAAAAGAAAGTCCTGAATGAACTTTCGGAGTTTGAACTGACTGACTTTAATCGGTTAATAGAATCAGACTCTGATTTCGCAAAGGAATATGCGATGGCTAAAGAGTTGATGACTTATGTTGGTAATGAAGAATTGTTAGTTTTCAGGGGGCAATTAGAAAAAGTTAGTAAATCGCATAAAAGCAAAAACTCCAATAAAAGGTTGATTAGTTTAAGAAGACACTGGTCCTATGTGGCATCAGTTGCTGCTGTTGCCCTCATTTTATTTGGCAGCTATGTATTTCTAAATGAGAATTCAGCATCCGATAAATTATTTGATCAATATTATAATACTGATGAAGTGTTTTTAAATACTCGTAGTGGTTCTACGCATAGTAATAGTGTTTTAGAACAAGGCTTGGTATTGTTTGAAGATAATAAATTTGAGGAGTCAATAGATTATTTTGAACAGCTACCTACCAGTGTTACCGCTTTATATTATAGTGGGGTGGCACATATGGAAATAGGAGAGTACGAGGTTGCTGAGTTTAAGTTTGATCAGGTCATATCAAATTATTTAAATGTGTTTTATGACCAAGCGCAATGGTATAAAGGCTTGTGCTTGGTAAAACAAAATAAGAAACAGGAGGCCAATGTGATATTTACCATGATTTCGCAATCAAATAGTTATTATAAAGAACAAGCTTTAGAATTAACAAAGCAAATGAAATAAGTTTCGAGAAGTGAATAAGTCTTAAGCCTACAGTTCGAGTAGGCTTTTTTTATGCTTTTTTTTTAATGAGAATGCGCTTTTGCTCCAGCACCATGATGTGATTCGTAATTTTCACATACATAATCAGGATCCTTTTCACACATACAGCTCATCTTTTTACCTTGGCTCGTTTCTAAATCTGAACTACAGGTTTTTGTAAATACAGCTCCTTTAACGAAAAACATTTTTATTCCAATTAAAGCAAAGGCAACAGCCATTAAAACTACGGTGATTAATATTAACTTAAGAATCATGATTTATTTTTTTACAAAGATAAAGCTTTTCTACTTTTGAGCTGAAAATGATACTATTTTTAACTTATTTAGAAAAGATGGATAAAATGATGCCAGTTGCAATAGAAGCATTTAGTGATTCTGCTTTGGAATTATCGGCTTGTGGTATATAAATAGCTTGAGTAATCAGCTTTTGAATTTCTTTGGAGATTCCTTTTGATTCGTTTCCAATAACGATAAATCCTTTTTTATTCAAAGATAATTCATAGATATTTTCACCTTGAAGGAGGCTTCCATAAATTGGTAGCTGATGTGAGTTGGATGATAATGCCGTTTTTAATTCAGTATAGTAAATTTTTTTTCTAAATACAGAACCCATGGATGACTGAACTACCTTGGGGCTGTATGCATCTGTTGTTTCTTTTGAACAAAGGATAGTATTGATGCCGAACCAGTCTGCCGTGCGGATTATTGTACCTAAATTACCAGGATCTTGTATGGTATCAAGTACAAGAATCAGCTCGTCATTTGGTATATGTAGTTCGTTACTCATAGGAGAGTTGACGACAGCCAAAACTTGGTTTGCAGTAGATAATTGACTCACTCTTTCTAAGTCTTTACTCTTCACCACTCGTGCAAAAGGCTCGTTAACTATTTTATTGTTTTCAAGATACCAATTATCAGTAGCAATTAACAGTTTTATGTCAAAATTTGATTGCAGAAGCTCCTCAATCATCTTTGGACCCTCAACTAAGAATACGCCATGTTTTTTTCTACCATGACTTGTTTTAATAGCGTTGATGAGTTTTATCTCAGATTTACTTATTTCCATAACACTAAATTATAAAAAAAACCCGTCTCAATAGAAACGGGTCTGAATAACTTAACTTGAACAGATTTACTCTGCAATCACTTCGAAACTAATTTCAGCTGTGATATCCTTATAGAATTTCACAGTGGCTTTGTATGTTCCAACTTCTTTAACAGCATCACCTTCAATAGTAATCATCTTACGATCGATTTCTTGATTGTGCTGTTCTTTGATAGCATCAGCCAATTGAATGTCATTAACAGAACCAAAGATTTTACCTGTTGTTGCAGCCTTAGCTCCAATCTTAACAGTTAAACCTTCCACTAACTTAGCTTTATCACTAGCTACTGTTCTGATTTTCTCTTCTTTATATGCTTTTTGCTTTAAGTTCTCGGCAAGTACTTTTCTATTGCTATCATTAGCAGCTATTGCAAATCCCTGAGGAATTAAATAGTTTCTTGCGTATCCTGATTTAACAGTTACTATGTCGTTGGTATAACCCAAGTTAGTAACGTCTTTCTTTAATATAATATCCATAATACTGCCTCCTTATTTTAATAAATCACCTACGTAAGGCATTAAAGCCAAATGACGAGCTCTTTTCACTGCTTGAGCTACTTTCTTTTGATATTTAGTTGAAGTACCTGTTAAACGACGAGGAAGAATTTTTCCTTGTTCATTCACAAATTTCAAAAGGAAGTTGGCGTCTTTGTAATCGATATACTTAATACCGCTTTTCTTGAAACGACAGTATTTTTTCTTCTTTGTATCAACCGCTATTGGGGTCAAATATTTTATTTCACTATTTTGTGCCATTTTTAAAGTTTTTGGGGCGTTTAGCCATTAATAAAATTTAGCTAGCTGCTTCAGTTGCCTTTTCTTTTTTCTGAGCTCTTTTCTTCTCATTATATGCAATAGCATGTTTGTCGAGAGATACAGTTAAGAATCTTAACATTTTCTCGTCGCGCTTTGTAGCAATTTCGAATTCGCGAATTTGAGAACCTTCTACTACATATTCGAAAAGGTGATAGAAACCTGTTGATTTCTTTTGAATAGGATAGGCTAACTTTTTCAAGCCCCATTTTTCTTCGTGTACTACATCAGCTCCTAGGCTTTTTAGTAAGTCACGATACTTGTTTACCGCTTCCTTCATCTGTTCTTCAGATAAAACGGGAGTCATAATGAAAACGGTTTCGTACTGTTTTAACATCGTGTTAAATTTTAAATTATTATTTTAATGTATTGATTATAAGCGAAATAGATATTTGATATCTCTTTCGGGCTGCAAATTTACAAAATATTTCTGAAATCCAAGTGTTTTAAGACAAAATATATTGCTTTTATCCGCTAGCTATTAATACTTTATCATATCTGGTTTGAAAAGTAAAATTGCTTGTTTTTGGTTTTTTAAACTAAAGATTAATTCCTAATTTTGTTATATGTTGATTTTTATAATTGGAATGATGGGGAGCGGTAAGACGAGCTTAGGAAAAAAACTAGCTCGTCAGCTGGATTATGATTTTATTGATATTGATGAAACCATCGAAAGTGAAGAAGGAAAGACCATTAGCGAACTGTTTGATATATGGGGAGAGGAAGAGTTTCGTATTCAAGAACATTCTCATCTAAAAAAGATTGGTAAACTTGAGAATGGTGTAATTAGTACAGGTGGTGGTTTGGCATGTTATCATGATAATATGAGTTTAATGAATCAGCTAGGCGAGACACTTTTTCTATATGCAGATAGTGCTTTTTTGGCCAGTCGCTTAAAACAAGGGAAAGCTGGTCGACCTCTAATTGCAGAGTTAGTTGATGAAGAACTTCCCGGTTTTGTGGATGCTTTATTAAAAAAAAGAAATCCTTTTTATGAGCAAGCAAAGCACATTATTCCCAGTAAAGATTTGAAGGTAAGTGATGTTTTAGAATTGTTTTTGTCTAAAGGATTATCCTTTTAGAATTATTCTAAATGATTAACTTTGCCGAAAATTAAAAAAATATGGAAGACAATATCATTTGCAATTGTATGAGCGTTAGCGAGCATGAAATCGTTCACGCTATAGAGAAACAGGATGCAGTGACCCTGCAAGATATAGAGGATATAACAGGAGCCATGTCTGGTTGTGGTTCATGTACTGAAGAGGTTGAAGATATCTTACAAAGAGAATTAGAAAAATAAATCTATTAATTCCACATATTATGAAGAACTTATTAATAATTATTTTACTAGCTACTTTTGGTTTGTCAGTGCTGGCTCAACAGTCTGATACTCTTGTAAAAGATGAGTCTGCTCAGCATGAGCAAGCGAATCAACACCAAGTTCAGCCTAAAAATAAAGCAGAGAAACCTAAGGAAAAGTCTTCATTTAAAATGAATAAAGTGATTATTGGAGGTAGTTTGGGGTTTAGTTTTGGTTCTGTTACTTCGGTTAGAATAAATCCATTGTTAGGATATAAACTCACTCCTAAGCTTACAACTGGTGTTACGGGTTTGTATGAATATAACAGCTACGATTATTATGGTTATGGTCGTCAGAGTTATAGTAATTATGGGGGTAGTGTTTTTAGTAGGTTTCGCTTTGTACCTATGGCTTATCTGCATGCCGAATTTAGTTATATCAATTACGAACTCTCAAGATTAAACAATGAAAAATACAGACAGGGTGTTCCTTTTATTTTCCTTGGAGGAGGGTTTGCACAAAGAATAGGTCGTAATACTTTTGCTTATGGTCAAATATTATTTGATGTATTACAGGATAGAAATTCACCATATTCAGATTGGGCTCCTTTCTATAGTGTTGGGGTAAGTGTAGGGTTCTAAATAAAAGATTGACAAAAGAATTCTAGAGCTAGAGGATTATCACTTCTGGCTCTAATTGTACCTTGAACTTTGTAAAAACTGTCTTTTGTATGTGATTTGAAAGCTCTGCTATTTCTATACCTGTAGCCTTATCCTTGTTTATTATTATCAAAGCATGATTAGGGTGAACTCCAGCATCACCAATAGTATACCCTTTTAAACCTGCATTTTCAATTAACCAAGCTGCCGCAATCTTTGTTTGCTCATTCTCTAAAGGATAATGCGCAATATTTGGATACAATGCTTTAATAGAATCGAATTCTTTATTACAGATAATTGGATTTTTGAAAAAACTCCCTGCATTTCCAATCTCATTGTGCTCAGGTAACTTACTTTTTCTAATATTGATAACAGCTTGTCTTACGTTTTTAATATCTGCATAAGACTTATTACTTGTTTTCAGAGCCTCCTCCCTGAGGTTTCCATAGTCCAGTTTCACTTTTGGGTATCGGTCGAGTTTAAAAACAACTGATGTCACTAAGAATTTGTTCTTTAGTGGCCCTTTAAAAATACTATATCGATAATCGAACTCCAGTTCATGTAAATAGAAATTGACCCTATGTCCATTATTTAAATCTATTGCTTCTAGGCTATTAAAAACATTTTGAACTTCCACTCCATAAGCTCCAATATTCTGCACTGGCGAGGCTCCAACTGTTCCTGGTATATAGGAGAGGTTTTCAACTCCTCCAAAACCATTTTTTACCGCCCAAGCCACAAAATCGTCCCAGTTTTCACCTGCCGCAGCTTTCACCCAAACCCATTGAGCTCTGGTTTCAATAATTTCAAAACCTTTGTTTTCAATTTTTAATAATTCACCTTCAAAATCTTTTACGAAAAGCAAATTACTTCCTTCTCCAATTACTAATCTTTTAGTGCATTTAGAATTTTGTTTGAAATACTCCACAGCCTCTTCTTCAGTTTGAAAAATAGTGACTTTTTTAGCGGATACTTCTGTGTGAAAAGTATGAAGATTCTTTAATGATGAGTTTTGATATTGCTTCATTAACAAGTGTTTTATAATTTGCAGGAATTAATTATATCGGCTTGATAAAAGTACTTGTTTTTTTACTGCTGTCTAGCTCAAAACCAAGTTTTTTAAGATACTGATTATGCTTTTTACTATAGCTTCCTATTTTGAAAGTTTTAAAACCTTCTTTTTTAAACTGTTCCTGTTGGTAGAAATATTTCCCTAATTTAAAATCTCTATAACTTGGGGTGACATAGTCTAATTTGATATGGATTTCGTCCCCTTTTTTATCGGCTAAGAATACACCCGCAACCTGCATATTTCTCAATACTAATAATGAGATATCATGATTTTTAATTTCGAAATCAGGGAAGAATTTTTGGATGTCAGATAAATTGAAGTCCAGAAATTCTTTTAAATAATAATTATTGGCTTTAATTTCTAAAGTTCTAAAATACTCTTTTGTAGAGTACATTTTTATTAGATAATAAATATTGGTTAATGCGATAAAGCCATTTAAAACTCCAACAGGATAAGCACCTATAGTAAAGCCATAAATGGTAAATAAGGTGCTTCCAAACAAGCTAAACCAACGAAGGCGAACAATAGAGTTGAAAATCATGGCCATTGCAACGAGCAAAGAGCCTAAATATCCTATAATTTCAATCATATTAAAAATTTTTGGCAAATGTCGAATAAATAATAATTTCTAGCACTAAAGGGTGCAAAAGATATTCACTAATTCATATTGTAAAATAGGGTTACCCATTTAAGTCTCGTGTAATTTAATCGAAGCGTAAGCAATC
>NZ_JABKCA010000058.1 GCF_013166655.1 Lentimicrobium sp. L6 | reverse complement strand
TATGAGTTCCGGTTATTTGCCCATCACAATTATCAGTGGCTGTTGGTGCTGTTAAGTTAGTCACTTCGCATTGTGCTGTGATATTTGGCAAACTTCCAACATTGGCAACTGGAGCTGTATTATCTGTAATAACTACACTTTGAATTTGGCTACTTGTATTTCCTGCTGCATCTTCATAAGTCCATGTGACTGTTGTTGTTCCTTGAGCCATGATTGGCAAACTGGCATTATGAGTTCCGGTTATTTGCCCATCACAATTATCAGTGGCTGTTGGTGCTGTTAAATTAGTCACTTCACATTGCGCTGTAATATTTGGCAAACTTCCTACATTGGCAACTGGTGCTGATACATCATTAATTGTGATCAAATGTGAGACACTTATGGAGTTTCCGCAATCATCTGTAACCGTGTATGTTCTAGTAATCACCTCAGGATTAGAACCCCCATCAGAAACATCCGACACATATGATACTGAAGGACTTAAGTCGCAATTATCAGTTTCATCTATAACTACGGAAATATCGACTGCAGGAATATCACTTGCACACTGTACGGAAATATTGGCTGGATTTGAAGCTATAGGAGCTATATTATCAAGTATTGTTATTAATTGTGATGTTGAAGCAGAATTACCAACTACATCTGTATAAGACCAAGTTCTTGTAATCGTTCCATTGCAATTGGACCCATTTATGGCTCCATCTACTCCAATAACGGTTCCACTACCGTCACAATTATCTGTCCATGATAAATTCGTCATAGCAGGCACATCGTCGATACAACTTACAGTGATACCTGCTGGTGTGGCTGCAAAAACAGGATTGGTATTATCTGGTATTCTACTTACACTAGTGGAAACAGAACTAGAGCATGAGTTAACATTATTAGCTACTAATAATGTATAATCACCAGCTGAAGATGCAGAAACACTAATTCCATTTGTTGCTCCTGAAATTACTCCTCCATTTGTGACCATCCAATTATAGGAATACCCTGCTCCGCTAGAGGAACCTAATCCACTAATAGTAGCCAATGGGTTATTACAATCAATAGAATGCGGACCATCAACTGTAGCAATAGGTATCTCATTAATCGTCACATTCTGAATGGAGCTATTCCCACAAATACCAGAAATACTATAAGTAACAACATAAGAGCCACTGGTGGATGCACTTAAATCTATTTCTCCAGAAGTACTATTAATAGATAAACCAGCTGTCGAAGAAAAAGTTCCCCCAGCTGTAGTAATATTAGGTGAAGGATCTCCTTCATTTTGACAATAAGAAGTTTGATTATAATTAAAATTAGTATTGGGAATATTATCCAAAGACAAATTAACCATTCCTAGATCTACTGGACAACTATTATCGCCCCATTTTGTCCAAACATCATAGCTACCTGCTGACAAACCAGAAAATGTATACGAGCCTGCATTATCTGAAGAATTCATATATGAACCAACAGAACCATTTATACTAAATTTTATATTGGTTCGATTTGGATGATCTGAGAAGTCAAAAGTAATACTTCCACTATTCGAAGCAGGACACACAGGATTAACATTTATAATACTTGCAGAAGGGTTAGAACGAATATAAACCCTTACTAGATCTGTGCTAACACAACCTGTATTTATATCAGTTACCTTTACTTGATAATCTATAGAAGTGTTCACATTTGGATCTCCTATAGGAGAAACTGAAATATCCTGATTAGTTCCGAGCACAGTAGCAGATCCTTGTATTGTCCACTCATAAGAATACATACCACTCCCATTACTTGGAACACCAGTTAAAACAATAGTTTCATTTTGACAAATAGTTTCATCATTTCCTGCATTCACAGTAAGGACAGGATGTATAGTTGCGATAACAGGAATCCTTGCAGAAATACAAGGCCCATTTTGAGCCTCCACGTAATAAGTTGTAGTTGAAGCTAACCCATTTATAATATATGATGTTCCCGTATGTACAGAAGATCCACCACTTGAGCTTACAAACCAATTAATTGTTCCTACATTTGCTGTTGCACTAATTGTAACGTCGCCAGTTCCACATGAAGAACCTGGATTCGTTCCAGTAATATTTGGCATTTCATATTCGGATACTGACACATTAGCTGTTGCTACACCCACACATGGAGAGCTAGCACTTACAGTATATGTGTAAACCCTACTTCCTGAAGAAATGGCTGGTGACCAAACTCCTCCAGCATTCTTTGTTCCTCCCAATGCACCAAATAAATCAGTTTCAGTTAAAACATTGCCAGAGCAATTGTCTAAAGTTCCATTTGTACCTGCATGAGGAATATTTACAATATTAATTTGTGTAGCATCAGAAATACTCAAACTAGGATCTCCAGGCATACCTCCATATTCTACTACATAACCTTGTGAAGCATAATATCCTGAACTACTAGTAGTGTTAGCTAAGTCATTCCAGGAACCTAATGGTCCAACATTAATATGTGTTACGTGTGCATAATCTTCATTCCCAGATTGATTTGGTTCATTAGGCGGATTCCAAAAAGCATAATTATCAGGTCCCGTTGTTTGACCTCCACTTGACGTACCCCTTCCTTGCCAAAATTGTCTTCCTAATCCTCCATCCTCTATACCCTCAGGACCAGTAACCCAACGCCAAACACCTTCAGTATGAGCATCGGACCCCCCAATCCAACCCACACCAATAGACTGAGTCCCCGCAAAAACACCTTCATCAGCTGATGTTAAGGTTGCCAAATATCCTTCTAAACCAAAATAAGTTCGAGCTGCGGCAGCATCTCTAGCTTGTGTCCATGTAATTAGCGGAGCTGGTACATATTCATAATAATGGCCACTGCTTGGTAAAAAATTTGCATTTCCTACAGTTATTGAGAACTCTCTAGTTCCACTTGCAGCTAGATTAGAATTTGAATAATCTATTGCCTCTATTGCATTTTCAAATTCTGAATATAAAGCAGTAGGGTTTCCATTTAATGTCATTTTACCTTCTACAGCATTCCACGAAGGTGTTATATTAGGATGTGACCCAGATAAGGTTAATACATCTTCGCCACTAACATAACCAGAAGAAACTTGAACATAAACAGTTGATGTTCCTGTACCTGATCCTGTGATACTAACAGATTCAGCAATAGCAACAGAGTTCCCAGAGGATAAACAAAAATCTTGATCGCCAGTAGCTGTTATACTTGCAGGTGACAATGTAACTTCAAATTTTACATCATCAATCCAAGCTAAATCAGAAGAAGCCCAATCATTTCCATCCTTCAGAAATCTAATAGCCGCATTAGCAGACTTTTGATCCCCAGTCAAGGTATAGTTAATTGTTCCGCTAGATGGAGAACTATCAATAGTCCCAATAGTTTCCCAACTACTAGAGGTATTATTATATAATTGAACTGCCAAAATTCCTAAACCTATACTCGAACTATTATACGAAAGCGATAAGGTAGCTTCTGAACCTGCTGGAATAGATAGAGAACGTTGTATTGTTTCAGTCCAGATATAGCTAAAGTAAAGGCGACCATTATTTATATAAATATATGTGCCAGTAGGACCAAGATCTGTATCAACAGTCTCTGACCAATTATTTAGAAAATTGTTGGTTCCATCATTATTGCCATAATTTTGGGACCCAAAATTATCGATATAAGTTTGTGTCTGACTAATGGCCTGATGAATAAATAAACTTAAAAATACGATTGCAATTAGTACCCGTGCTTTCATATGCGAATTAATTTCAATAGGTTTAAAATACAATATTGAATTTCGATTCTCCACCATACAAATGATCAATAATCTAAATTCATTACTCTCTGTGGTTATAATCTTGAGTTCTTCCGTATATAATAATTCTCAAGCAGTTATTAACAAATTGTTGACAAGCTGCTAAAGACCTAATAATCATCTACTCAAATATAATTTTAAGTTGCGCACGTATATGAAATTAAGTCACAGAAAATGAACAGTCTAATGTTGACAAAGGGAAATAAAGGATCAACACAATTAAGAATACATCTAACTAATGTATAGAGAGTTATGCTTACTTTTGGACAATGTCCAGAAGATGTACACCAAAGAAATTAAACATTTTTGAATAATTGAAATAAAAAATTACATCTCTTGATTTTTTATTATTTGGGAATCAATCATGAACAACCTATATCGAGTATACTATGTAGTTTTCAACAATTTTACCCTCTAATAAAATCTCGAAACAAATAGAAAAAGGCACAGAAAAGACAATTTTTTCGCAATCTTTATGGGCACAAAATAAACAGGATATAAATGAAATATTAGTTTAAACCGGAGGTATTTACCTGAGGATTCCAATGCTTTTTAACAATTCCTCCTGATATTGTTTTGCTTTCAAAGAGCTATCCAGAGGAGCCCAAGAAGCAAAATTATCTCGTGATATTGGAGCAAATGGTCCTTTCTTAACTTCATAAATCACAGTTCCTGATTCTAATGAAATCAAAGTATGCCAAACCCCACATGCCACTTCTCCTCCATAGGTTCCGTTTTGAGGTTCTATTATCATATGGGATAAAACAGAACCATCATCATCAAATTCTATAAGTACTAGCTTCCCTCGTAACACCAAAAACACTTCTTCCTTATCAGGATCCTGATGACGGTGTGGTGGTAAATATGTTTCAGGTTCTAATGCATTTAAGAGTCGTTGGATAGGATCATCTAGTTGAGGGTGGAAATTATAATTCATGCGCTTCCGTTCACTATTCTTTGCACTTTCTGTTAATCTATCAAGAAGCTTTCTATCGATTTTGATCATTTGAAACAATTTTATTTTGGATATTTTCATGAGGCACTATTATCAAAAACAAACAATAAAAAAACACATAGAAGCTAAGTCCTGCTTGTGTCTCAATTGTATCTTCCGTTAACATAGAAACCAATAGTGTTATAAAAAATACCATAAAAAACAGATCTTTATATGCTTTTAAATACAAGACCGGATAAATAAGAACGAAAATAAACCACAAAAAGCCTAAAACTCCAAGACCCACCCATATACTCAAATATTGATTGTGCGTTCTTAAGCGCCATTTTAAATCTAATTTTGAATCAACAGAATCGTATTTATCTTGAAAAGCAATATTCATATCTCCAGTACCTACACCAATCCAGAAATTATTTCTAATAATATAGCTAGCTGTCTTCCAATATTCTATTCTCTGCATCACACTATGACCGCTAGGATCGCCAGTACGAATATAATTATTATATTCCAATAGAATCTTCATTAAACGTGCGTCTATACCAAAACCCTTAGTGTAATTTACATTTGCTATACCATTTTCAACATTAGCTACATCCTCTTTAGTCAAGGACATAACGCCTTCCTTATCTTTTCGTTGATCTATTGAGGTTAAATATCGTATTAGCGTATACTTAATCATTTGCCCCCGACTATCTAAGCTATCATATTTTATCTCACTTCTTGAATTCCATTCTTCTCTTAGTTCTTTTTCTTGAATATATGCATAAACATATTTACCGTTTTCTGTACCCAAATCTAGCCTATGATAATAATAATGACCCGATGGACTCCACTTATCCAAATTCTCAATATCTAGTTCCTCAAGCTTTGTATTCTTTTCATAAAAGTCAAGTAAATAAAATCCAATAAACAGAGGTAAGAAAAATACAATTGACCACAATAAAATTTTAATAATGATTTTTTTTACCTTAATTGCAACAAACATGAACATTCCAAGCAATAATACAGCAAATACAACGATACCAGTAAATGCTTCTAGTTTTAATAGGAAAAAAAACAACCATCCAAATACAACTATAGCAGATATCTTACCCATAAAACCCAATTTTTGCTTCCAAAGCAGAATGACAATAAAAAATAAGGCCAAATTCAAATTAAGACTAAAACGAATATGGGAAAAAACTTCTCTACTTATCAAGTCTCTTATCACTTCCTGAGAATTATAATGTTCTACAAACACATAAAGTGATATCATAATCACAGAGCCTATAAATAGCTTTAAAAGCGTATAAAGTTTTTCAGAATTGATTTTCGGGAAAGCACTAAACATAAATGGAATAATAAGGATAGGAACTTTGGTCCGTAGGTCTTTCAGAGCGTAATCTATATCCGTAGAGTAGAATACCCCAATGAAGTGGATAACAAAAAGAGAAACCATTAATACAGCGACTCTATTATTTATAAAGGCGCTCCATTTCTTTCTGTATTGACCATGAGCTAACCATAGAACTCCGAAAGCCATTTGCGACATACTCATCAATACACGAGACGAAGGGATACTAACTACCATTAATGCTAAAGCCCAGAACAATAGCTTCTCATATAACGTATCACTAATTAAACCCTTTTGAAAACCCATATTATTTGTTGGCGTCTATTTTTAGAATCTTATTATATTCTTCGATGTTTGAAATTAGCGATATAGCTTTTGCGATTGCTCTATCCTCATAGAGGTTGGCTACAATAACACCTTTTGTATAATAATAGCGACTCACTAAATCTGTTTTAAGAATTCTGATTATTTCATCTTTATGCTCTTCTATCTCGTTTTCCTTTTTAGCATCTATTTTTTGTTGAATCTGTTCACAAATCTCCTCCAAGCCATCATACAAACTATCAGCAACAATTTGCTTTTTTATCTTGTCCAACTGCAATTCCAACGCTGACTTATATGATATATCCTTACCTTTAAGAAAAGTCAAGAAATCATTCCAAATCACCTCAGAAATCTCAAATTCATCAGCTGCTGCAATACTATCATGGCTTAGTCTATATTCGGTGCAAAAGTCAAATATTAGAAATTTATCAATTAAAGCCTCAGAGATATCACTAAAGTCTTTAGGTGACAAGATAACATCAGGCTTAATGCCGCGACCATCATAAACAGTGCGCCCATTTTTTGTTTTGAAGGCTTCCAACAAAGAATCATTTACAAGGATTGCATCTCCATTTTTATCCTTATGAGAGTAATCAATGGCCTGAATACATCTACCACTAGGAATATAGTACTTAGCAATAGTAACTTTAAATTGAGAATTAAAGCTTAAGGGCAATACACTCTGAACCAAGCCTTTTCCATAGGTTCTTTCCCCAAGAATAACCCCTCTATCTAAATCTTGAATGGCTCCACTTACAATCTCTGAAGCTGAGGCTGAGTTTCTATCCACTAAGAATACGACTGGCATTTCCAAATCAATGGCTGATTTACGTGTTTTGTAGATATAGTTTTTCTCTCTTAATCTACCTTTTGTTCTAACCACTTCTTGACCATTATCGATGAAAATATTCAAAATATCAACAGCCTCTCCTATCAAGCCTCCTCCATTTCCTCTTAAATCGAAAATTAATCCCTGCGGATTATTCTTTTTTAATTCCAAAAATGCTTTGGCCGATTTTGATGCCGCATCTTTAGTAAAAGAGGTTAAATTAATATACGCATAAGCTGAATCCAACATTCCATAAAAAGGGATATTATCTACATTTAAATTCCTTCTGAGCACTTCTTTTATAATAAATTCTGTAATTCCCCATCGTTTAAGAACAATTTGAGTTGGTGTTCCAGGCTGCCCCTTTAATAATAGGCTAATTTCTTCATCTGTTAATTCGGATAGATCTTGACCATCGATACTTATAACCTCATCACCAGCCAACAAACCAGATTCTACAGCTGGAGAATTACCTTCTAATGATGCTATTATAACTTTATCATCTCGTTTAATTACACTGACTCCTATTCCACCATATTCTCCGGTGGTTAAGAATTTCATATCCTCAATTTTACTTTCCGGAATATAAATAGTATAAGGATCTAGAGATGACAACATAGCATCCAATGCAATGGTATTCAGCTCTCCGGGATTTATTTCTTCAACATAATTATTGTTAAGCTCCTTTATAAGTGTAGCATAAATATCTAAATTCTTTGATATCTCAAATGCATGTGATTTATTTTGTGCTACAGCAATTTGTGATAGCAAGAGTAAACTACTTAGGAATAATGTAAAAGTACTGCGCATAGATTTAATTTTGTACAAAACTCGGTTTTTTTAAACAATAAATCAAAAGATATATTGAAGATATTACACCATATAAAATATAACGTCAATATGTGAAAAATAGTACTTTAATTATTAATGAAATATATGCAGGATTATTTTTTAATTTTTTCGGCAAAGCATTGGATTGAAACTAGAAATTTAAAATAAAAAAATACCTTACATTTGCTAAAAACAAAACCTATATGAAACGATTTCTATTATTTATTATCCCACTAGTAATACTATCTATTGCATTCAAAACGGATAAACCCTCCTATCAAATTTTCAAAAAAGACGGTAAAACCATCAAATATCAAAAGATGATAAAATCCATAGAGGATGCTGACATTGTAATGTTTGGAGAATTACACAACAACCCGATATGCCATTGGCTGCAACTTGAATTAACAAAAGATCTTTTTGATGTAAATGGAGAAAGCTTAGTTCTTGGAGCAGAGATGTTCGAATCGGATAACCAAATTATTATTGACGAATATTTTGCAGACTTTTTTGCAGCAAAAAAGTTTGAAGCAGATGCTAGATTATGGCCAAATTACAAAACTGATTACAAACCATTATTAGAATTTGCCAAAACAAATAATTTAGACTTTATAGCTACAAATGTCCCTAGAAGATATGCCAGTATCGTTCATAAAAAAGGATTTGAAGCTTTGGAGGAATTACCAGAAGCTTCAAAAGTATTTCTAGCAGAAATCCCTATTGTTTATGATGCTGAATTACCTGCTTACAAAGAAATGATGGAAATGATGAAAGATATGGGTCACGCCAATGAAAACCTCCCTAAAGCACAAGCCATTAAAGACGCTACTATGGCTCATTTTATCTTAAAAAACCTAAAAGAAGGTCAGCAATTCCTTCATTATCATGGGACCTTTCATAGTAATAATTTTGAAGGAATAGTATGGTATCTCAAGCAAGCCAATCCTAATTTAAAAATTGTGACTATTGCAAGTGTAGAACAGTCTGAAATTGAAAAACTAGAAGAGGGAAATTTAAATCTTGCTGATTTCATTCTTGCTGTAGACGAAGACATGACAAAAACTCATTAGGATATTTTGAGAAAACTTAAACTATATATCACTACTAGCTTCGACCATTATATCGCTCGAGCCAATGGCGATGTAAGCTGGTTAGATTTACCAGAATATATAATTGAAGGAGAAGACTATGGCCGTCAAGATTTTTATAATTCTATAGACACCACTATCATGGGTCATACTACCTATAAAATCATTAAAGGCTTCAATAAACCATTCCCCTACCCAGACAAAAAGAATTATGTTTTTACTCGTCAGCAAGGTTTAAAGGGGAATAACGATATAGAATTTATCGAAGAAGACATTGCCTCTTTTGTAAACAGGTTGAAAAGACAAAATGGCAAAGATATCTTTCTTGTTGGAGGAGGACAGGTGAATCAAATCCTTATCAATTATAACCTTATTGATGAAATTATATTAAATATAATCCCCATTATGTTAGGGCATGGGGTCAAACTCTTCCATGGAGTTATCAAAGAAAAAAAACTGAATTTGGTGGAAAGCAAACATTATACTAATGGGGTTTTGCAACTGAAATATGTGAGATAAACCTATATTTTCCAACCTTTTTAATAGCACAAAAAAAGCTCTGATTTTTTCGAGATCAGAGCCTTTTAATACAACTATTTTATGTTTAAACAAATTTATCGCCCTTAGTAGCCTTCACATCATTCACAATGGTTTTGATGCTTTGTTCATCTGTTTTCTTGCAAACTAACAGGATATTATCTTCATCAACCACAATGTAATCATCGAGACCTTGCAAAACGACCAACCTATTTCCTTTTACATTTACAATGCTATTTTTAGTATCATAGGTCATCACATTCTTACCGAGTATGGTGTTTTCATTCTCATCCTTATCTCTGATGGCATACAAAGAACCCCATGTGCCTAAATCGGACCATCCAAAATCAGAACTCAGAACATATACATTTTCGGCACTTTCCATTACTCCGTAGTCAATAGAAATGTTTTTACAAATAGAATAGGCGTTTTCAATAAACAACTCTTCACGTTCTGTATTATACATTCCCATACCTTCTTTAAAGATATTACTCACATCGGCTAAATGGGTATCAAAAGCCTTTTGGATACTCTTTAATGACCAAACAAATATTCCTGCATTCCATAGGAAATCTCCACTTTTCAAAAACTCCTTAGCTAATTCTAACTTTGGCTTTTCTGTAAAGGTTTTAACCTTATGGATACGCCCATCACGATCGTCTTTTAAGTTCTTGTCGAACTGAATATAACCATAGCCGGTATCAGGTCTGCTTGGTTCAATTCCTAATGTAATCAACCAATCATTATTGGCTGTAGCCTCTAATGCAGACTTAATGACTTCAACAAAAACATCCTCTTTTAAAATAATATGATCAGATGGCGCTACAACAATATTTGCATTAGGATTTATAGATTGTATCTTATAATTTGCATAAGCAATGCAAGGCGCTGTATTTCTTCTAGCAGGCTCACAAAGAATTTGGTCATATTCCATATCTGGAATTTGTTCTTTTACCATTTCCCTGTACAAATCATTGGTGACTACATATATATTTTCGATAGGACAAACTTTCCTGAAACGATTAACAGTTTGTTGAATTAATGTTTCTCCAGTTCCTAATACATCAATAAATTGCTTGGGGGTAGTAGTGCGACTCATTGGCCAGAAGCGGCTTCCAATACCACCTGCCATGATTACACAAAAGTTATTTTTATTCATTTTTTGTTTTTTAAAATCATAAAAGTGAGAACTAATTCTGCTCTATAAATTTAAGTATTTTTTTCAAAACTACCAAATTTTAAAGAATCCACTGAGAAAATAAATGAAATCAGTATTATGCCTATATTAGATTTAAACGAAGCTGATAACTTTGAAAACTGAAATAAAATTAATTTATACGAACGCAAAACCTAAGGTATGAAAAATCAGACTTTTCTGATTATTTCAATCAACATTGCAGCATTAATGGTATTAATGGACCTTTCTGCTATTAATATTGCCTTGCCTACCATTAAAGAATACTTCGATATTTCAGTCACCACAGTTTCATTAATTCTAATGTCGAGCATGTTAACTGCTACTGGAACTGCTTTAATCATGGGAAAGTTTATTGAATCCCAAAATTCGAAAACGATTCTAACGACTGCTTTTTTATTATTCGGCATCACCACCACAATCACCTCTCAAATTTCAAACTTTTACTGGCTCATTCCCATTCGCTTTATTCAAGGGATAGCGGAGGCTGCTTTATATGTGAGTGGTCCTGCATTAATCAAACAACTTGTAGCAGCATCAAAACAGCAAAAAGAATATGGAAGATGGATGATGAGTTGTGGATTAGGAATTAGTTTAGGGCCATTAATAGGAGGTCTACTTATCCACTCTTTTGGTTGGCAGACAGTTTTTCTAATTAACCTCCCTTTGTCAATAATCGGAATCCTCTTTGCATATCAAATCAAAATCGAAAATCCAAAGATAGACCCAAACAAAGTTGATATACTCGGTGGTATTTATAGTTTTTTATTTTTAGGTTTCTTTATCTTATTCTTTAACCTTGTTACATCTTCCAGTGTCAATGTACTAAGTAAATTGGGTTCCGCTTCTGCTAGTCTTTTATTCCTGATTCTATTTATCAAACAAGAAAAAACAAGCAGCACGCCAGTTCTGGATTTAAAACTATTTAAAACCATCAACTTTCGACAAGCCAATTTAGGTTTCCTCCTCTTCTTTTTAGTGAATATAGGAAGTCGATTTCTCAGGCCTTTCTATTTTGAAGAAACTAGATTTTTGAATCCTAGCACTTCAGGAATTTTAATGATGGTTTCCCCGAGTGTAATGCTGGTATTATCATACTTCAGTCATCTTTTTAGGAACTATTTCAGCACCAGAAACATGGTCATTCTTGGGAATATTCTATTAAGCATATCCATGCTGATGTTCAGTTTTTGGAATACCGATTCTAGTATGATATTCATTATTGTTTCAATGGTTATACTAGGTTTAGCTATGGGTTTCTATTATCCTGCTACTACACAAATAGGCATGAAAAGTCTTCCACAGGGGAAACATGGAATGGGGTCTGCAAGCATTTCTATTAGTAAAAGTATAGGTAAACTGATGGGTGTTTTATTATTTGGCTTATTTTTTCAAGTTTCCTTTGAGTTTTTCTCCCATCAAAACCTAAGCTACTTTCTTATAAAATCTGAAGCGATTCAACTAGTATTTACTGTTGCTTTCGGCATAAGTATATTAAACACCCTCCTATCTCTAGGAATAAAGAATGAAAAGTAAATAAAAATACCTATTTTAGTCAACTCAAACAATTTCATTATTCAATGCTCAGGGGACTATTTAAATTTTTCATATTCACGCTTCTACTAAGTCAGTTTACGGCTTGTGAATCCCCGATTGTAGCAAAAAAGGAGCCCAAAACACCTAGTTCTCATGTTAAGAAAAACCATTTAAAGAAAATACAAGAGAAAGGAAAAATCGTTGTTAGCACTGATTATAACAGCCATGGTTACTTTATTTATAAGGGAACACCAATGGGTTTTCAATTTGAATTACTAAACTCTTTTGCTGATTATTTAGGGGTGAAATTAGAAATCTCGGTTAGAAATGATCTCAACGAAGCATTATTAGATATTAAGCTAAAGAAATGTGATTTATTAGCCATGGATTTAGCTATAACAGCCAAACGCAGAAAAAGCATGCTCTTTACCGAACCCATTTATCAATCTAGGCAGGTATTGGTTCAAAAAATGCCTGATAATTGGCGAAAGATGCAAACTTGGGATGAAATTGAATCTCACCTCCTAAGAGATGCCATTGATTTACAAGGAAAAACAGTACATATTCAAAAGGGATCCGTATTTTACAATAGGCTCAACCACATCAACATAGAAACCGGAGGAGATATCCTTATCATTGAAGATGACCTTTCAGTGGATGAGTTAATCGAGAAAGTAGAGAATGGTGAAATAAAATATACAGTTTGTGACAGTCATGTGGGCGCTATTAACAAAAAGTACCATAAAAATATTGATATTGAAACAATGCTAGGAGCATATAGCCAAAATTTAGCATGGGCCCTTCCTCTTGGTTCCGATTCATTACTGCTTGAAATAAATCAATGGCTAAAGGAATATAAAAAGTCTAAAGAATTCTATTACGTCTACAATAAATACTTTAAGAATTCTCGTACCACAATGATGGCAAAAAGTGAGTATAACAGCAACCAAGGAGGAAAGATTTCACCCTATGATGAGCTCATCAAAAAGTATAGTGAAGATATCAATTGGGATTGGAGACTATTAGCCAGTTTAATATATCAAGAATCAAAATTCGACCCAAATGCAGAATCATGGAGTGGTGCTTTTGGCCTCATGCAAATGATGCCACAAACAGCTGAACAATATGGTGTTTCAGATTCCTCGGCACCCTCTACTCAAATTGAAGCTGGGGCAAAATACATCAAACTAATTGATCGTCAACTAGAGCCTTTAGTACCCGACAGTAATGAAAGGAAGAAGTTCGTTATGGCTTCCTATAATGCTGGTTTGGCACATGTGTTAGATGCACAACGATTGGCTAAAAAATACAATAAAGACCCCGAAAAATGGAACAATAATGTTGACTATTATTTACTCAATAAATCAAATCCCAAATACTATCAAGATACGGTAGTTTATTATGGGTACTGCAGAGGCTCTGAGCCGTATAAATATGTCAATGAAATTTATGAGCGTTACCAACATTATACCAATTTAATAAAAGACAGTATCGCCCCCCCAAATTAAGCAATACACTTTTTGTCGTTTTTCAACCAACTTCCCTTCTTTGTTAACAAAAATCTAACTGATTTCTTTTCTATTTTTTATCTATAAACTAACTTGCGCCCTTGCAAACAAGTAAACATATAAACAAAAAATTAAATGAAAAAAACAACCTTAATTATTGTGGCATTCATCATGCTCAGCACAACTATTTTCGCCCAAATGGATGCCACTTGGGAAGCAAAAGCCAACTCCAGTATTCGTTGGAATAAATTCACGCCAAATGGAAATCTAATTTGCGGAACAGAAAATGAAGAAACCATTGCTTTTAACCCAAAAACTGGAGAACAAATCTGGAAGAAAAGTTTTGATTATGGATCCTTTGAAATACTACCTAACACCCCATACATTTATTTTGACAGTGAAAAAACTGGGTTATTAGTAATTGACGCCATAAATGGAAAAGAAATTTGCAATTCAGAGCTTTTGGGGATGGAAAATATTGATGCCTATTACCCGGTAAGAGCTGGTAATAATTTTTTAGTTTATACTCAAATGAACGATAAGGAGCAATTTTGGATGGTGAGTTTAACGAGTGGAAAACTCCTCTGGAAGCAAGATTTAGACCTTGACCATGATAAAGAGATTGCAGGTGGATTTATCAGTATTGAAGAAGATGAGGAAGCTAAAGGCTTAATGTGTAATCCTGTTGGAGATAGTAAAGGTGGTGTTTTTACCGCTGTTCATGACAGGTTAATATACTTTAATAAAAGTGGGGAAATTGTTTGGAACATACAATACCCAAGCATGTTTGGCGATCAAGAAGGATTCTTTAAAGCAGCCTCAGTATTGTATTCAAATATTTTCCCAGATATTAAGGGTGAAAATCTATACGTTTTTAGCGGTGGATATATGTCTTCTTTTAAAGTCTCAACTGGCGAATTAAGCTGGGATAAACCAGTAAAAGTTACTGGCCCAGTAAAAAACCTGATTTTTGAAAAAGAAGGTATGATATTAATTCCTGCCAGTGACAATAATGCCATGAAAAAACACAAGCTACAATTTGTTGATTATAATACCGGAGCTACAAAATGGGGCGAAAAAGGAATAGAATTTAAAGGAGGTTACATACAATCTCGATTCTGTAAAAATGGAATCGCATTCATTACGAAATCCTATATGGCTGAGACTTTTTTCTTAAACATCATCAATCAAGAAGAAGGGAGCTTAGAACTGAAAAAATCAATCAAAATATTCCCTGGGCCATACGAATTCGAAGAAGTTAAAGGTGGACTACTTATCTCATCTCCCCATGGAGCCAACATCTATAATTATGAGACAAAAGAATTAGTCATTAACAATGAACTAAAAACGGGTGGAGATGATTTCCTTTTAAAAACCAAACACAAAGACCAAGTTTACTTCTACTCATCCGCAAAAAGATACATTATACAATTCAACACGAACACGTTAGAAGCCAAGCAATTCAATATAGACAAAATTAAATTTGATGGCGGTGACGAAGCAAAAGGATTAGATTCTTTTGAGGATGGTTTGGCTTTATATTCTGATCAAAACTTATTAAAATTAGACTGGGATGGTAAAACAATATACAAAAAATACTACCCTGCTCCTGGAGCTGGCTTTCTAAATGTAGCCGGAAATGTACTTGGTGCCACATTAAAGGTTATGGGTGGCTTGGCACAAGTAGCGGCATCACAAGCGATAGTTGCATCAGTAGAATCTTACGATCAAAATATGCGTGAAGGAATGGATGCTCTTGACAAAGCTTATGTAGAAACTAAAGGATATGACGCAGATCTCGCAGAATACCGAAAAGATGTCACAGAATACAAAGAAGGAATGGATGAAGCCAAACAAGAGCTAAACTCAGACATGCAAGAAATGGCTGCAATGGGTGTTTTAAACGCTGTGGATTTAGGAGATAATATCAAAGCCATTTCTGAGCGTTTTAAAAATTCTAAAGCCACTAAAAAATATGTCCTTTTAATGACAAAGGATAAAGAAAGAGGAGGGATAGGCTTAGCAATAGTTTCTAAATTAGATGGAGATATCAAAGGCTTTATCCCCATGAAGTTCAGTAAAGAAAACCCTTCTTACACAGTAGATCCATTTTCAAACATCCTCTTCTGGATGCCAAATCTAGATAATGGAACCAATACTTTTGGAAAATATAATGACATTAAAAAGATGGAAAAAAGCGGGACTATTCTTTCTTTTGATTTAAATACACTCTAATCAAATATGCATAACTCACGAACCGATGCAGAAATGTATCGGTTTTTTTTGATCATAAAAAAAGGGCAGGTTTCAAAAAACCAGCCCTTATCAAAAACAAAAGTACAATCTATATGTTACAAATGATTGCAATCCGATTATTAACTAATAATATATTATGATATCAATAAATCCAAAATAATCGTATATATATTCGGGTTTGTGTCAAAACAAAAAGAACTTAGATTTTCAAAAATCTGATGGAACAAATATACCTTATCATAACAGCATTCTAATGGGGGAAAAACCTATTAACTTGAGTGTTTCAACCTAAGGGATTTCACTTAGGTTGGTATAAGAATATCGAACTTGCTTAAATTTAACTTTTAATTCTGTGTGAGCAAATAAAAAAAAGCACCTATAACAATGTTATAAGTGCTTGATGTGGGGACTGCTGGATTCGAACCAGCGACCCTCTGCTTGTAAGGCAGATGCTCTGAACCAACTGAGCTAAGCCCCCATTACATTTTGTACTTTGCTAATTCCTTTTTGTCCTTAGCGAGTGCAAATATAGAATATTTTTAAATATACGAATCAGATTTTTAAAATATTTTTCTGAATTATGATATTTGCATTTATCCAAGGTTTTAGACAAAAAAAAAGCATTCAAAACCTAAGTTTTAAATGCTTTTTTAGTGGGGACTGCTGGATTCGAACCAGCGACCCTCTGCTTGTAAGGCAGATGCTCTGAACCAACTGAGCTAAGCCCCCATTAAATTTTGCACTTTGCTAATTCCTTTTCGTCCTTAGCGGTTGCAAATATAGAGATATTTTGAAAATACAAGCCATTTTAGAACTATTATTTCAAATTTATTTTTTCACCAATCGTATCCCTTTATCTTCCAATACAATAAGCCTTTTACTATAAAGAGTCCCTAAAGCTTTTTTAAATACTTTTTTACTCATATGAAGAAATTCTGCTACTTCCATGGGATGACTTTTGTCGTGAAGTGCTAAATAACCATCATTTTTCTCTAATTTATCTAGAATTTTCTGAGCCGCTGGCTCAATACTTTCATAGCCCTGTTGCTGTAGACTCAAATCAATTTTACCATCTGGACGGATTTTCTTCACCCAAACCTTTAGTTTATCTCCTATTTCCAATGTCCTGAAAGTTTCACTTTTATATAGTAATCCTTGATGCGCATCCTCAATAATAGCTTTAAAACCCAAGTCTGATTCATCAATAATAATGGCATCTACTTCTTCACCTTCCTTAACTACGATATGTTCTGTAACCAGATATTTATTGAGCTTGGTAGTACCGAATAGTCGTTCAGTTTTCTCATCTAAAACTAAACGCACCACCACGGTATCACCTGCTGACATTCTATGTTGTTGCTCGCTAAATGGAACCAATAAGTCCTTTTCCATACCCCACTCTAAGAAAGCACCAAATGAATTGACATCTTTTACTAGTAAAAAAGCAAACTCATTGACACGAATCAAAGGCGTATCTGTAGTAGCTACAATTCTATCTTCAGAATCTTTATAAACGAACACTTTAACTTGTGTACCCTCCTCACAATTTTCAGGCACATATTTATTGGGCATCAGAACCTCATAATCCTCATCATCAACCAAATACCATCCATTATCTGTTTGTCTTTTTGCCGCTAGCTCGTTATATTCTCCTAATTGTATCATTTCAATATTTTTTTTGCAAAGGTAATTTAAACCACGAAATAACCATTCTTCAATTGTGGAACCACATTAAGGCTATCCAAAGTCAGACAATAATCCACATCATTCTTAAATCCTTTAGCCCTTAATAAATTTAAATGGTAACAGTCTTTCAAACTCTCTTGAAGCTTATTTTCATCTTTAATAGCTAATGCCATGGATTGTGCACTGTCACTCAGTTTATAGCCCTTAGTTCTTGTCAACCTGTTAACTAAAATACCTGCTGCTAATGAATCATCTAGACTAAATTGCCCATTAGTTCCAGAACAAATGATGGTGATATCCTCTTCTAATAAATCTAATCGTTTAACTACTGCTTTCATATTTACAAAAGCAGCTGTAACAACTTTTATAGCACGATGGGCTATTGCTACCGCTTGAGTCCCATTGGATGTACAGAGAACTATTTCTTTTCCATCAATAAGCTCGCTACGCATTTCAAGAGGAGAGTTACCAAAATCAAATTTCGCTAACTTTATGGCATTTCTCTCGCCAGCCAAAAGTAGATTAGTATTTTGAGTTTTTAGAGTTAGAGCCTGTTGAGAAGTTTGAACCGTCTTTACTTTTGTGGCACCATTTGCCAAAGCTGTGGCCATGACAGAAGTTGCACGAAGCACATCTATCACAACAGCTACTTGTCCAACTAATTCCTTAGGAGCCACATCCTGATGCCGAAATATCACATTTATTTCGTGCATTAGAAACCAATATTAAACCCACCTGACAATGTAGTCTGGTTTCCAATATAAAATTCTGGCGTCCATTTTTTTACCAATTCCTCATCTCCTTCAATATTGCTAATGGTGGCATTGGCCCAAACATATACATTATTCACGACTTCATATTTAATATTCAAAGCATAGGTGGTATTCTTCCAACTTACCTCTTCCATAAACGGCGTAGCTACAATATCACTACCCGTTTCATACTTGGCATCCGGACCATGGCGTGCGATAAAAGCTTCCCCTTTTATATGCAAGCCTCTAATGGGTTTAAACTTGAGGTAGAAATATATTTCATCGCTATTATCTCGTAAATAATGCCCCATATTATATTTATTAGACTCGAAGGTTGTCGTTGATATTGGGTGCTGATAAGTACCTGGTAATGTTTTAGAGTATTCGAAACCTATTTCATAATTGTTCACCAAGAAATTACTTAATTGAAAACCACCTTTCCAACTCCAAAAATTATGAAGCGAATCGGTTTTCATCCTATCGAATTTTATCTCGTCGGAATATAAAGCGCCGTATAAATGCAAATGCCTGATCAACCTCACAGAAACATCAGCAAAGAGCTGAGAATTTTGTCCTGCTTGCCCATAACTATCTGTAGCATTATATGTATGGTCTATAGGTTTGTAAACAAATATGGGCATCCAGAAGGCTGGATGATCCACATCACTATAAACAATACTATTTCCTATGGAAACATTTAATCCTTTTATGGGACGAACAGTGAACATATTAGCTGTCATCCACTTTTTGCGAAATACGGAGCGATACCGAGGATCATTGCTTGTACCATCCCAATAACTACGCGCACTATCCACTACTTCACTCACCAACCAGCCATGAACATAATTAAACTCGAGCCAATAAGCAGGTTTTAACTTAATAGCTATTTGAGCAAACGATGGCTGCTTACCTGAGAAGATATTGGCGCCGTGGGTATTGGTTCCCCATTCAAAATGGTCTTTTATCACGCCTATTTCTCCCCAATTCCAACTAAAAGTAACTCCTCCTCTCATCTCACTCCAATCCACTCCTCCGTCTCTATACTTAAAATTCCCTCCAGACATGGGAGTCAAATAATCCGTCTTATTAAAAATAGTTGTACTATGATGATCTCGGAGACTGGCATAAACGCCAACATGCTCGCCTATATATCCATAACCTTGCAGCCCACCATAACTAAAAGACTCTGTTCCATTATCGTTATTAAACATATTATAACCGTAGACTGGCTGTATTTGAAAGCTAAATAATTTATCTTGATAGAATCCTCCTAAGGGATTGATATCTATTCCAAACCCGTCAGTTTTCTTAAGAAAGTTAACCTTAGGATTTAAACTCAACCTATCATGTAATTCCAAGGTAAAACCTGTCAAATAGAAATCAAGTTCTTTAGATTGTCTTTGAGACATTTCGTTACGATATCCTTCCGCCTCTTCCAGTTTCTCTGCGATAAAATTTCTGCTATAGGGTTTTATTACACTATTGATTTCTATCCAACCCTCAGTTGCCAATTCATCTAAATAATCATAGATATTTTCATTGCTAATATGTTCATACACCACTTGAGAATGTATATTAATCAAAGCCGAAAACATCAATATCAATCCTATTATATATTTCTTCATATTATGCATTTTTAGAAAATAGTTTTAGGAACATTTTAATGAACCAATGAAAAACTTTGTAATGGCTATTGGTAAAACGGCCATAATTGAGGATTCTTCCTCCAAATTTACTTTTAAACTCACGAACGCCATAAGAATGTGATGGTACTCCGGCACCCATAAAATCGAAACCTGTGAAGTCATTATCCATGGCATATTTTATACCTGCCCATGTAGCCATTACTGAAGGATAAGCGGGTTTACACTCTTGATCTAATCCAGCCACATACCACTCATATACCATTTTATGCTGATAAATAGGCAACATAATCCCTCCTACTATCCTCCCATCATAATGCACCAAAAGGTATTTCCCATGACCTTTTTGAACCACATGATTATAAAAACTCTCAAAGAAATGCCAATCAGGAAGTGGTTTATTAATTTTTGTGCGGTACAAATCGGCTAGAATCTCATAAAACTGATTGACTTGGCCAATATCTGGTTTTTTAATGATTTTAGCTCCATTGGCTATGGCTTTTTTAATCTGACGACGTTTACTTTTACTAAATGAAGCTTCCACATCACGATTAGTCAGAGGAATCTGATAATTCAAATGCGCCTCATATTTAAAGCCGTTCCTCAAGAAAACATCTATTTGATGGCTCCAACTGTGTAAATTTCTAATTTCAGAATAAATAGCTTTGTGTTTAGTAAAATCAGCATAGACTTTCAGTAATCCATCGAGTATTTTCTCCCCATTGGTAGGAATCAAAGGTCCTCCAACAATTAATGATCGCCTAAAAAACCTATCTGGGATTCGCTTACTTTTTCGTTGAATCACAAATAGGAATCCTCCCAGTAACTTTTTACTATTGCTATCTTTTGCCACACAATAAAAAGGACGAAACTCACTAGTGTGTATGTAAAATTCATAAAACAAACTCATTTGAAAAGAATTACCTCTGGGATGAGATTTTACAAAATCATCCCAAGAATCTCCAATATTGTTTTTATGAATGAAATATTCTATCATGAGGGTTTGAAGATAGCTATTTTTTATAAATCTGTTTCAAAAAAGCAGGAACTAGCAAATAAGTGGTCAATAAACCTGCCACATTATAAATCAAATCTAAAGGATTAAATGTCCTATCAGGAATCCAAATTTGATGTATTTCATCGGCACATGCAAAAATAACTAAACCAATTATTGCCCAAAAGTATTTTCTAAATGGAAAAACGCCATCGATACTAGATTTCCATACGATAAAGAAAGTCCCCCAAATGGCAAAAACTCCAAAGTGTTCCAGATAATCCAAACGGAAAGGTTCATTCCATATATTTATCTTTTGTGTTGGAATATTGGGTAAAGAAGACAATATAAAAATAGTTAATCCCCAAAGCCAGAATAGTATTTTAAATAGTTTCTTTTGTTGAAGTAGTTGCTTCATAAATTAATTACTCCTAGCCTTTTTAATGAGAATATTATAAAATGCTTTAAAGAAATAACTCACATCGGTTCTAAAAGGATGTTTTTCGTATGCTTCTAGGTATTTCATTTCAGACGCCATAATTTCTTCTAAAGTCACAGGCATATCTACGTAGAAAGGAGGAACTAAGCCTGGTTTATATTTTAACCTACGTTCTTTTAATTCATCGGAATAAAGATTAAAATAATGGGAACTTAATGGCCTTACACCAACAATTTTCATCTCTCCTTTAAACACATTGAGGAACATCGGAAGCTCATCTAACCAAAATTTCCTCATAAATTTACCAATAGATGTCACACGAAAATCATCGGCAAACTTCCCTCCATCTTGTAATTTATTCCTATCGTAAATATAGCCTTGTAAATATTCAGAATAAGGATGCATGGTCCTCATCTTATAAACTCCAATTTTATTTCCTCCTTTACCAAAGCGACGAAGTTTAATTAAAGGACCATAGGTTGGGTTGGAATCAAATACCGGCTCAGCAATCTTACGCGTCACAAAGTATAAATCAGAGCCTATCAACTTTTCTTCTACTATTTCGAATCCACAACTATAAAGTCTACCGAAAGTTTCGGCTTTTGACATCACCCTATTCCTTCCTTTCGTTAAAATAAAATATATTTTTTTTGTAGTCCATAATTTTGGCATAATACGTTTAAAACCAAAATCGATACTATATACAACCCAGTTAATCCCCGGTGGGAATTTTTTCAATATTCTTTGTTTGCGGAGCGTATAGGTTTCCACATAATTAAGATACAAACCTCCCATGGGTAGCTTGGCGTTCACCGCTTCAAAAAACTTATTGATTCGAAGAATATCATTGATTCTCTTTAAATTTACTACTGAGTTATACTCTGCCTTAGGTTGATTATAAATATTGAATTTAGTTGAAGTGGAAACCAACATAAGACTTGGGTCTACCAAAGGAATATGCTCATCAATAAACTTAAGCACCTCATTACCCACTTCACTTTGTATCAATTGATGTTTTTGCTCCAATCCCTCGCTTGACTTGGCTTGCTCATCAAAAGTTGGATATTCATATTCTTTTTTGAATTTTGGAATCTTTTGAAAGCGCTCCAAGTCATCCATTTCCTTATTCAATTCTCGGTTGTGAACAAAGAAAGAACTCGCTACGCCCTCTAAAATTGTTGCAAAGACAACTGTTAAAACAATCATTAACCTACTATAGCTCAAAGAAGCAAAAAAGATAACAAAAGTGATAGAAAATAGGATAAAGAGATTGCTTTTTATAATAGACAACACATAAGCTTTGCTATTCTTAGCCTTATTAGGATGATATTTCCCAAAAATAACAGACGAACCTATCCATACCGCTTCAAATATTAAAAAAGGCACCCAATAATAATTAAATACCGCCTTTTCCTTGCCTGTCTTAAAATAAGCAGCCAACATAAAGGCAATAAATACAAAGAGTATATCAAAAAGTACAAAAATCAGTGTGCGTTTCTTCATTGAGATTTTGATTTGCTTGCAAATGTAGTGAATTAGAAAAAAAATCAATTATTATACGTTAAATAATTAGTGGCTATTTCGAAATTATCGAATTTTACTACTTTTGCAGGCACAAATCAAAAAAAGCATATGGATTTAAGCAAAATTTTATCGATAGCCGGTAAACCCGGATTACACAAAATGATTTCTCAATCTAAATCAGGATTGATAGTAGAATCTTTATTAGACGGAAGAAGAATCCCTGCATTTTCACACGAAAGAATTAGCTCTTTAGAAGAGATTAGCATATTCACTGAATTAGATGATGTTCCTTTGAAAGAAGTTCTTAAGAGTATTTATAAGAAAGAAGACGGAAAGAAAACCATCAGTCATAAAAGTTCTGCAAACGAGTTAAAAGGATTGATGCTTGAAATACTTCCTGACTATGATCAAGAAAGAGTATACGTTTCTGATATCAAGAAATTAATTAGCTGGTACAATCTTTTAATCGAAAATGAACTGATTGATTTAGAAGAAGCGACCAAAGAAGAAGAAGAAGCAAATTCTGAAGAAGAGACTTCAACAGAAAAATAAAAAAAATAAACACAAGATTTTAGCTATTAAAATCTTGTGTTTTTTAAACTGCAAAAAATGTATAAACTCATTATTCGTCCAGTTCTTTTCCAAATGTATGCTGAGAATGTTCATCATTTGATCAAAAAGACCTTGAAAATTGGATTTGCTATTCCATGCATTAAAAACATAGTGAGAGGATGTTATGCAGTTAAAGATAGTCGCTTAGAACGAGAAGTCTTTGGCATCAAGTTTAAAAACCCTGTTGGAATTGCTGCAGGGTTTGACAAGGATGCACAAATGTTTAACGAGTTGGCAGAATTTGGATTTGGTCATATAGAGATTGGTAGCGTAACTCCAAAAGCCCAGCCCGGAAATCCCAAACCAAGAGTATTCCGCTTGATTAAAGATCATGCGATTATCAATAGAATGGGCTTTAATAATGGCGGTATCGATTTCGCTGTTAAGAATTTAAAAAAGAGAAAAACCAAGGCTATCATAGGAGGTAATTTAGGCAAGAACACCGCAACACCAAATGATATAGCTGTACAAGATTATTTAGCTGTATTCGAAGGGTTATTTCCCTATGTGGATTATTTTGTGGTGAATGTAAGTTGCCCCAATGTGACTAATCTTTGTGAATTACAAGATCAAGACTTTTTAGAGGAAATTCTTTTTACAGTACAGAAAGCCAATAATAAGAAAGCCAAACGTAAACCTGTTTTACTTAAGGTAGCTCCAGACTTAAACGAGAAACAGCTTGATGAAGTAATCGATATCATTAAGAAAACCCAGATTGACGGCGTAATTGCTACGAACACCACCGTTACACGCGAAAACTTAGAATGCGAATTTGAATCGATAGGAAACGGTGGACTCAGTGGAGCTCCTCTAAAAAACAAGTCTACCGAAGTGATTAGATACCTCGCTACCAAGAGTAAAAAAGCATTCCCTATTATTGGGGTTGGAGGAATTCATACTGCAAAAGACGCACTTGAAAAAATAGAGGCTGGGGCTGATTTAATTCAAGTCTATACAGGATTTATTTATGAAGGCCCAGGAATTGCCAAAAGAATTAATAAAGCGATTTTAAAATCAATGAAATAATATAATTACTGTATTTTATTTCCTTCTTTATCTAAGAAAAGCCATTTTTCACCCATTCTTACCTTCAATTTCCCATCGTTAACATCCTCGGCTTCGTCGAATTTTATTTCAATAACAACTTTTCCAGTTAAATCCACATATCCAAATTTCTCTCCCTTCTTTACCACGGCTAAACCACCCTCAAAATACATCAAGTCATTATCATATTCAAATGGCACCACCTCGTTTCCTTTCAGATCTATTAGACCCATTTTTCCGTTTAAAACTACCGAAGCATAGCCCATATAAAAACAATCTGCTTTCTCGTAAACATGAGGAATGACTTCTTTTCCATCATTATCTACGAAGCCCCATTTACCCTCATCATTTTCTGAGGTAAAAACATCTTGACCAAAGGAAACAAGAGCAAAAAGACTAAATATTAAGCTGAACAAAAGTGATTTCTTCATAATAGATTTCATTATATAATTTGGCTTGCAAAAATAATATTTTTATAAAATGCTCAAAATTCATTTTCAAGATTCAAAAAACAACCTTATGAATATTCCGCATAGAACATTAAAAGGCTTACATATAACCTTCTCTCCTCTTTGAAAACTTGGCCAAACCTCCAAGAGAAGTCTCCTTATACAAACTAGGCAAATCATGTCCTGTTTGTTTCATAGCCTCTACGGTTTCATCAAAACTGACCAAGTGCGTGCCATCACCCAAAATAGCGAAGCTGGCGGCATCTATGGCTCTGACAGCACCGTGTGCATTTCTTTCAATACATGGAGCCTGAACTAAGCCCGCTATCGGATCACAAGTCAGGCCTAGGTGGTGCTCCAAACCTATTTCTGCAGCATACTCAATTTGCCCAGTACTTCCACCTACTAATTGTGCGGCAGCGGCAGAAGCCATAGAACAAGCCGCTCCAACCTCTCCTTGACAACCTACTTCAGCGCCAGAAATGGAAGCATTTTCTTTAATTAAATTCCCAACAAGACCTGCTGTTGCTAAGGCCCTTATTATTTTTTGATCGGTAAATTGGTAAGATTCCTGAAGAAACAAAAGAACAGAAGGTAAAATCCCACAGGAACCACAAGTAGGAGCAGTTACAACAGTTCCACCGCTGGCATTCTCCTCACTTACTGCTAAAGCAAATGCGAATAATTTAGATGTATTTTGTAAATGACGCCCCATGGTCTTGGAACGAACATAATAAGAGCTGGCTTTTCTTCTAATACCTAAAGGGCCAGGTAGAACCCCTTCATTTTCTAGACCATTTCGGATGGTGGCTTTCATCTGGGTCCAAATATCAGCTAAGAATGTTTTAAAATCGTCATCCTCCACCTCAAATACATACTCCCAATAGGATTTACCGGTTTGCTGCGACCAATCTAATATCCCAGCCATGGTGCGATAAGGATAAAGGTTTGCAGCCATTTGCATTTCGTCTTTATCGGCATCATTTACTATTCTACCTCCACCAACACTATAAACTAAATTCTCAGCTTGTAGACTATCTTTCTCGTCAAAGGCTTGAAATAATAAGGCATTGGAATGAAACTCTTTTCTTTCTTCAGGTTTCCAAATAATTTCTAGTTTTTTATCTTCAAAAACCTCCTCAATGGCTTGATCAGTTAAATGGCCTTTACCAGTTAATGCCAAACTTCCAAAAAGAGTCACCTTAAAACTTGAATACTTTTCGTTTTTTGATAAAAATGCAATAGCTGCTTTTCGAGGCCCCATAGTATGGCTACTCGATGGTCCTTTTCCTACTTTATATATTTCTCTGATGGATTCCATATTGTTCGTATTTGAAACGGCTAAATTAGGAAAAAGCTAGGATAAACAGAGTTTATTTCAATAGCTTATTAAATGGTTAAATCTACAACTTAGACTCATTTTATAAAAAACTAGAGCCTACCTCATAGTACAAAGGAAACTTAATAGTAGTGATTATTTACTTATTCTAATGCAAGTTTTGATATCGTAGATAAAACATTTTTTAGAATTTATGATTTAGACAAAAGCGGGTATGAATTCTCAATTTCATCCTCATGAAACACATTAGGAATTTCAATATTCACAATAGTACCTCTTTTTAATTTGCTATCGATAAAAACCTTCCCTCCGAGTAATTCTAATCTTTTTCTCAGGTTTCTCAAACCACTACCATTATGCTCTGCCTTTACATCCATTCCCGAACCATTATCCTCTACCATTATTCCAATATAATCTTCATGACGTGTGACTTCAATTTCAATTTCGCTAGCATCGGCATGTTTTATGGCATTTTGCAATAGTTCTTGTATTGTTCTATAAATATCGACTTGAGCTACCTGTTCTACTTTATCCCACTGGTTTTTGGGATGGAAAGACAAAACGATATCTACATTTGTACGCAACATATATTGCTCCACATAAACCTTGAGTACTTCCTTTACAGATGTTTCTTCAAACTCAGGCGGCAATAAATCGTGGGAAAGATTCCTGACTTCCTGATAAAGTCGTTTTACATCCTCCAAAAGAAGGTTTAAATCGTGAGACTCCTCCTCTTCTTGAATATTCTCTAAAAACAATTTAATCCCCGTAAGATGGCCACCAACGCCATCATGTAGTTCACGAGAAATCCGTCTTCTCTCCTCTTCTTGCACAATCATTCTTTGCTGAGCAATTTCTAGTTTACTTTCTTTAATGAATTCACTTATTTTTTGCTCACCTAAAGCCTCACTTTGAGAGACAATTTCTTCCGTTCTTAATTGAATAGTTTCCTCCAATTGTTTATTATGCTTCTTTATTCTTCTTATCCTAAAGTTTCCATAGAGGAAGGAACTCAATATAAATACTAAAATATAAAAAACATAGGCTATTGTGGTTTTATACAATGGAGGGATAATTCTTATTTCGAGTTCAATAGGCTTCTCTGTCCATAAACCATCCTGATTGCTAGCCAATAATTGAAAAGTATACTTACCATAGGGCAAGTCAGTATATTTTGCTTTTCTATTGGTATAAGAGGTAGTTATCCAATCTTTATCATACCCCTTCAACCGATAGGAGTATTCATTTTTTGCTGGATTGATATAATCTAAAACTGAAAACTCTATGGTGAAGTTATTTTGTTCATCACTAAGCTTCACATCAGAGATATTTGATAAATCATCGAATGCTAAGCTATCGAAAACATACATCTTTGATAATACAGGATTGGGCAAGATTGGGCTTGGATATATGCTATCGGGGTGGAAGACAGTGAGTCCTTTTCTGGAACCAAAGACCAACTCCCCTGAATATAATTTAGCCGATGCCTTTTGGCTATAAGTATTGGATGATATACCATCCCTTGTTCTGAATTGTTTGAATGAATTAGCTTCCTCATTAAATTTTATAAGACCCTCATTCGAGCCTAACCAATAAACCCCTTTATCATCTTCTTCCATCGCCAGTACTTCTGAAGTAGGCATACCATTTTCTTTAGAAAACAATTTAAATGTCTCTGTTTTTCTATCGAATTTATTCAAACCTTTATCTGTACCTATCCATATATTATTTTGGCTATCTTCAAAAACAAAATTGGCTTCCTTCCCTTTGTAGGAAGCAGAATCGTAGGGTAAATCATGATAGTGTTTAATCGTATTTGTTGCGGTATTTAGATAGTCAACGCTATACCCATTTGACCCATTTCCAATCCAAATATTGTCTTTGGAATCTGATAACAAGCAAGTGGTTAAGCTAGTCTGGACACTATTCTCATCGGCAGAAAATTTTCTGATAAAGGAATTTGATTTTAGATTGAATATACTATAACCGCAGTTTGTTCCCAGATATAAGCCATCATCTCTTTCCGTTATGGAATAGATGGTATTACCTGAAATTGAATGGGGATCCATTTCATCATGAAACCATGATTGAAAATTACCACCTTCCTCATCATACAAATTAAGCCCCTCTTGTGTTCCAATCCAAAAATTTTGCTGCTTATCTATGAAAATATCGTGAATAATTACATTTGAGAGTTCAGAATTCTCAGCTGTTAGGTAATTCTTTATGGTTTTGTTTTGATTCAAAATATACAAACCATTATCTGAGGAGACATGGATTAAGCGATTTTTATTGATAATAATCTCATTAATTTTCGTGGACTCAAACCCCTTTATCTGAACAAGATCATTGTAATTCTGTAGTTTTGATTCTGCTACAAAATACAGACCCTTTTGTGTTCCAATATAAATAGTATCATCAGATGAATATAAATCGGTAATCTCTGAAGGAAGGTTGATACTTTTAAGTTCACGATCTTGAAGTCCTAACTTAACCTTTTTCAGTCTGTTTTCATTGGCTAACCAAATACAGTCCTCCTCTTTTGCTTTTTCAATGCTGTTAACTTCCTGATTTATTCTTAAGTTTTTAGTAAAGGTCTCATTAATGTCATCAAAGGTCCAAAGGTTGAAATTAGTATATGCAAATAAATTTCCATTGATAATCTCATATCCATTTGGTCTTTCCGTTTTATCTAGATTAATTGTCTTAAAATGCACCGAATTTGCATTTAACATATTCTTATTAACATTAAGGTCTCTATATGCCCCATGCTTATTTTTGTCAAAATTGAGAAAGGCGAAATTTAGAGAAAAAAGATAATTTTTATACGATTGAATAATTGGCACATCCGTTTTAGTGTTAATTCCAATTTTATTAAAGGAATCATATAACTCTAAACTATTCCTGTCAAATTTCGCAAGTGATGTTGCTCCAAAAAAGCCTACAAAGAGCTCATCATTTGCTTCTGCAAAATCGACATACCAATCATATCCATTGAATTTTTTTTCCGAGATGGAGTAGTGCTTGAATTCTTCTTCACCGTTCCTTAAAAAATCCATCCCCTGACCTGTCCAACCACCTATCCAGATCGTCTCCTCCTTATCCTGATACAGACATTTAATTTTATCATTTAGTAAACCTTCTTTGTTTTGGGGATCATGTCGATATGTTTTAACACTATTCTTGTTCTTATTCAAAACACTAATACCATTAGAAGTAGCAACCCAAATATTACTGTCATTAGTTTGAATCACATCTTTTACATCATTATCAATGATGGATGCCTCAACATTACTAATATGCCTAATGTGTTGAAAGGCCTGTTTTTGTGGGCTTAATTTAGAGACCCCTGAGGGAGTCGCTATCCAAATATTTCCTCTTTTGTCTTCTAGGATATCCCATACTCTTTTATCCGCGATTGAATATGGATTATCATCAGTATGCTTATATTGGGTGAATTTGTTTTTACTAATATCATACTGAACTAGGCCAAGAGTATAGCCTCCCAACCATATTTGATTATTCGTACCCTTTAGCATATAATATATAGATGCAAACGGCAAATTTCTTAATATTTGTTTTTGGGGTTCATAAATAAGCGTTTTACTATGGACATTTCCGATATAATAAGTCCCGTTATTATCCTTTAAAACAGATGAATAAGAATGAAACCAACTATTATTCCCCATATTAACCAACTTAATATCCCGATCTTCAAATAATTCAAACTTCTCTTCTTTAATATAAAAAATCTGGGTTTTATTTTTATAACAAACCCAAATCTTATTTCCATCTCTGAATAACCTATGTATAAAATAAATGTCATTTTGAGATGGAGGATGCTTGTAAAACTTAAGAGTAGAATCCTCTATATTAAATTTGTGAAGATAGCCCTCATAAGTATCTATCCACAAAACTCCTGAGGAGTCTGATAACAAATCACTGATATAGTTATTTTGCAAAGCATTTTTCTCTCCAGTCTCTGCATAAAATCTATAAAAAGACCCTTCAGATCGGTTGAGTTTATTCAGTCCATTTTTAGTTCCTATCCATAAATCACCATAAATATCTTCTTCAATAGCTGTGATAAAATTGTCAGATATAGAAGAGCTGTCATTAGGATTATTTTGATAATTGGTGAAATCATAACCATCGTATTTACTAAGTCCTTCAGATGTGCCAAACCACATATAACCCTGTTTATCTTGCAGTATTAATTTTACATCTTCACTAATCAAACCATCCTCCGTAGTATAATTATCAAACTTTGAGTACAAATCTTTTTTAACGGTATAACCTTCACGGAAATACTGTGCCTCCTGAGCATATAAAAATATACTTTGTAAGCCAATACAAACCAGAAGAATATACTTAATCAGAGGATGCATGATTCGTTTTATTTAGGGAATACAATTTACTATTTTTTCATTTGCATAAAACAATTCAAACAATTATTCTTCCATAATAACAGTATGCACTCCTGGGGTTTCCATAAATCCATAATCTTCACCATCGACTAGAATCTTAACCTTTCCATGGAATGGATGCGAAACGATAGCTTGCCCTAAATGATTAGAGTAGGACTCAAATACAATAGGCTTATCGCCTTCACAAAGCCATAGAAGCTGAACATTGTACCCTTCCATGGCCCTTCCTAAAGTTCTATTTAACAAATATATAATAGTGAGCGCCATAATCATTATATTTTAATAGTTCAATAACAAATGTAAACCCAATAAAAATAATGGCACTCCCCCTTTACCGTGATTTCCTTCTCTCAGGGTTTACCGTGAGTTTTCAGTCTTAGATACATTATTGAGATAACAAAAAAGCTTGGATCTCACCCAAGCTTTTTACTGTCGCATGTATAAACCTTTGCAAGTTTATATGATACAATGAACTTCCTCAGTCCACACTCATCTTTTCCCTTAGCAACATTATAATTGCACATTAATTAAAGGATTACAAAGTTAAATATTTCAGCCGAATAATTCATCACGGTTTACCATGATATTTCAATTCACTAAAGAAACCTTATAATAGACTTTAGAAATCTTTAAAAAATTAAATTCGACCATAACACTATTTCTGTATGACAAACTTCCTCAAGCCTATCTCCTCTCCATTCTTTAGCTTTAACAGATACACTCCGGATTGCAGTTCGGTGAAATCAAGTTCAGCTTCATATTGAAGACCTTTATAATTTGCAGAAATCCTTCTTATAAATCGACCTTCTAAATCCCAAATTTCAATCTCTTCTATCTCCACTTGTCCAGCTGTCTTACTCACGGCTAAACTAAAATGACCTTCATTTGGGTTGGGGTAAATATCTATTTGACCAAAAGCTTGTTGATTAAGCTCCTCTATGCCTGTGAAGATTATATAAATCCCACTTAAGGTATCCACATAATAGTTCAGGTCAGTAATATGAGTTTCCGAAGTACTGATACTTACCTGATATACAGAATCCATTCTTAAACCAGGCATATCCACTTTTACCTTAAAATTACCATTAGGTAGATTATCAAACTTCCACTGCCCTTCCTCATCAGATATTTCAAAGCTGCTCACATCACTTATTTTATCATCAGCAGCATCAAATTCAAGTATGACATCTACATTCTTCACCGGCTCTCCTTTAGAATTGAGGTAATATACGCCTCCACTTAAACTTGAAGGACCATTGGGTATTGGATTATGATCTACTAAACTAAAATCAACATGCTCTATAACTTCATTTCCTAAAGAAGCCGAAACAACTGTTGCATCCGTCCAATAAAAAGCATCATCATACCAACGAGGAAATACAAATGGATAATCGAATTTATTAGGTATGGCATGTATCAAATATTCCACACAAGAAGACATTCCTACAAACTCATAATCTCCATTTTCTTGTATTGGGGTCAAGTCAGCAAAAACAGATAAAACTCCATCTGACAAATAGAAAGCGGCTACATAACCATTTTCAATAGGCTCACCATTGGTTTTAGATACATTTCCTTTAATGGTAACGCCAGAGTATGGAATTAATGGCTTTATAATATCGCCATAACATCCTGTTTCATCCTCCACTTCTAAATGAACATTAAATGTGGAATAATTCGTCACAAACTCATGCACTGGGTTTTGCAAATTGGAGCTATTAAATGCCCCACTGTAGATATCCCCAAAGTTCCAGTTCCAGGAAACAATTTCACCATTGGCAGAATAAGACTGATCCATAAATACTGCTTCATCATTACACTGATATAAAGCAAACTCAAAATCAGCAACTGGATTTTCTTTCACTAAAGTAATATGTGAAGTATTACTCAAACATAGGTTCTCATTTTCGTAAAAGTAAGTGATGGTATCCTCTTGTCCAGCTACCACTAAGCTAGGATTATACCAAGCATGGCCATCAGATTGCTGCTCTATTCCATTCCCTTCAAAATAGCATTCAGGAGCATGGCTGCCTATTAATTGATGGCTTTCATCTGCAAAACAATACGACATCTCAAGACCAGAAAAATCAATACTCTCTGCCTCAACAACCGTAAACTCCTGATGATATTCACTCAAACACCCCCCTGCTTCTGCATAATAATATGCCAAATCGTAGGGGCCACCAACTGGCAGACTAGAAAGATTAAGCTCTGCCGTTCCATCTCCATGGTCAAGCACACCAGAACCCATAAAATAACCAAATGGAGCCTCACTACCCGTTATGATAGCACTATTAGCATTTGAACAATAAAAGTCATCTAGACCTGCAAAACTAATCTCTACATAATCATAAATGGTGACTTCTTGTATATCCTCTGCCTGACAACCAATATCATTGGTCAATACATATTCAATCTCGAAAGGACCTCCTACACCTGCTAATGCAGGGCTGAAAGTAGCTGTTCCATTATTATGGTCAATAATACCAGGGCCCGAGAAATTTCCTTGAGGATCATTCGATGTTATGATCACATCATCGGAATCAATACAATACTGAGCTAACAAACCCGACTGTATGGCAATAGGATCCTCAAGAACCTGTGTTTGAACTTCGACCTCTGAAAAACATCCATCTGCATTCGTAAATTGATAAATGATGATATGTTCTGCTCCAACACCAACAGTGGAAGGACTAAACCATGCCGTTCCATCTCCATTATCCAAAACACCAACACCACTAAATTCACCTAAAGGAGCTTCACTTCCGGTAATTAGAATATCATTTGTGCTCAAACAATATTGTTCACTAAGACCTTCTATAGAAACTACCGTTGGAGAAGAAACATTAGTATTTTGCATCTCAAAATTATAACAAGACTCGGGACTTGTATAATAATATATAATTTCATGATTTCCTGTGCCAGCCAATTCTGGACTAAACACTGCCGTTCCATCACCATTATCTGTTATACCTTCACCTTCGAAGCTTCCCATTGGAGCCTGATTACCGATCAGGACGATGGGCTCATCATAGGAGCAATAATGACTATCCAAACCTGAAAAAGAAACATTTGGCAAGGAAGCAGGTTCTGTGAGTACTTCAATAGAGCTAGCCTCACATGCATTGGCATCTTGAACTCGAATATAATATTCACCAGCTATTAAGTTTGTAAAAACAGCTGAGCTTTGATAATCCAGTCCATTATTTATGGAGTATAGATATTCCTCTGCTCCACCGTTTGCAGAAATCAGTATTTCCCCATCGTTCCCACCAAAGCAAGCAATATGAACTAAATCAGCAGAAATAGCTAATTCATCTGGCTGAGATATACTCACTATGCTCGTAGATTCACAAGTATTAGCATCTTTTACCATCACCTCATAATCTCCTGCGATTAAGTCAGTAAAGATATTTGAAGCTTGGAAAGTGATTCCATTGTCGATGGAGTATTCATAAGTTGGGACTCCTCCAGAAGCTGTGATTTCAATTCCTCCGGTGGCTTCTCCAAAACAAAGGACATCTGTTATTGTTGTTGTAAAACTTAAAGCTGAGGATGGCTCTGAAATGCTCACCATACTCATTGACTCACATTGGTTGGCATCTTTTACCATGACTTCATAATCGCCAGCTAATAATCCTGTGAAAATATTTGAAGCTTGGAAAGTGATTCCATTGTCGATGGAATATTCATAATCTGTGACTCCTCCGGTGGCTGTGATTTCAATTCCTCCTGTGGCTTCTCCATAACAAAGCACATCTGTTATTGTTGTTGTGAAACTCAATTCTGCATCAGGTTGGCTGATGTTTACTGTTTCACTTGTTTCACAATTATTGGCGTCACGAACTATAATTTCATATTCCCCAGCTATTAGATTTTCGAAGCTATTTTCTGTTTGGAAACTTCCTCCATTATCGATGCTGTATTCATAGTTTGTTGTTCCGCCTATTGCCGTAATTTCTATGGCTCCTGTGGCATTACCGTGGCAAAGGACAACTGTTAGGGTTGTTGTGAAACTGAGTTCTGCATCTGGTTGATTGATGCTGATGGTTTCACTTGTTTCGCAATTATTGGCGTCACGAACTATTATTTCATAATCACCAGCTAATAGGTTTTCGAAAGTATTATCCGCTTGAAAACTTCCTCCATTATCGATGCTGTATTCATAGTTTGCTGTTCCTCCTGTTGGGGTGATTTCTATGGCTCCTGTTGCGTTGTCGTAGCAAAGCACATCAGTTAGGGTGGTGGTGAAACTTAATTCTGCATCTGGTTGACTGATGTTTACTGTTTCACTTGTTTCGCAATTATTAGCGTCTCGAACAACTATATCATAATCACCAGCCATTAGATTTTCGAAGCTGTTTTCCGTTTGGAAACTTCCTCCATTATCGATGCTGTATTCATAGTTTGTTGTTCCGCCTGTTGCGGTGATTTCTATGGCTCCGGTTGCGTTTCCGTAGCAAAGGACATCGGTTAGCATTGTGGTGAAACTGAGTTCTGCTTCTGGTTGACTGATGTTGATAGTTTCACTTGTTTCACAATTATTGGCATCTCGAACTATAATTTCATAATCTCCAGCCATCAGATTTTCGAAGCTATTTTCCGCTTGGAAACTTCCTCCATTATCGATGCTGTATTCGTAGTTTGCTGTTCCTCCAATTGCTTCGATTTCTATGGCTCCTGTTGCGTTGCCGTAGCAAAGCACATCAGTTAGGGTGGTGGTGAAACTTAATTCTGCATCTGGTTGACTGATGTTTACCATTTCACTTGTCTCGCAATTATTGGCATCTCGAACTATAATTTCATACTCACCAGCTAACAAGTTATCAAAGCTATTTTCCGTTTGGAAACTTCCTCCATTATCGATGCTGTATTCATAGTTTGCTGTTCCGCCTGTGGCTGTGATTTCTATGGCTCCTGTGGCGTTGCCATAACAAAGCACATCGCTTAGGGTGGTGGTGAAACTTAATTCTGCATCTGGTTGACTGATGTTTACCGTTTCACTTGTCTCGCAATTATTGGCATCTCGAACTATAATTTCATACTCACCAGCTAATAGGTTTTCGAAGCTATTTCCCGCTTGGAAACTTCCTCCATTATCAATGCTGTATTCGTAGTCTGTAGTTCCGCCTGTGGCTGTAATTTCTATGGCTCCTGTGGCGTTGCCATAGCAAAGCACATCTGTTAGGGTTGTTGTGAAACTTAGTTCTGCATCAGGTTGACTAATGCTGATAGTTTCGCTTGTCTCGCAATTATTTGCGTCACGAACTACAATTTGATAATCTCCAGCTAATAGGTTTTCGAAAGTATTTTCCGTTTGGAAACTTCCTCCATTATCGATGCTGTATTCATAGTTTGCTGTTCCGCCTGTAGCTGTGATTTCTATGGCTCCTGTGGCGTTGCCGTAACAAAGCACATCGCTTAGGGTTGTTGTGAAACTTAATTCTGCATCGGGTTGATTGATGCTGATGGTTTCACTTGTTTCGCAATTATTGGCATCTCGAACTATAATTTCATACTCACCAGCTAACAAGTTATCAAAGCTATTTTCCGCTTGGAAACTTCCTCCATTATCGATACTGAATTCATAGTTTGCTGTTCCGCCTGTTGCAGTGATTTCTATGGCTCCTGTTGCGTTTCCATAGCAAAGTACATCTGTTAGAGTTGTTGTGAAACTTAGTTCTGCATCTGGTTGACTAATGCTGATAGTTTCGCTTGTCTCGCAATTATTTGCGTCACGAACTA
>NZ_JABKCA010000057.1 GCF_013166655.1 Lentimicrobium sp. L6 | reverse complement strand
TTTATTAAAAAAACTCTGAGGACTGGAATTTTATTCTAGTTCTTGGAGTTTTTTTTTGTTGAAATAGATGTATTTCTTTTAAATTTATTTCATAAAATCAGGCACAAAAAAAAGCCAAAGAAGAAATTCTCTGGCTTTCGAACAATTATTAAAAAAATATTAATTATGCGGAGTATCACTACTCCATAGCGCGGTAACCACTCCAACGCTATTTATTAAGATTAACTTAATGAAAGAACTCAGACCTTTTTATAACAAAATACATGCCAGAATAGTACAAATCCTAGTATCAATAACTTAGCTAAATGGTTTTAGTAGACTTGTCTGAATTTCGGAATTCAAATTATAATTCTTGTATTTTAATTAAGGTAAACAACAGTTTTCATTAATAAACTGTTGTTTATACACAAAGTAAAAAACAGGTCAAAGACCTGTTTTTTAACATCCTATGTTAAACTTATTTTCTCTTTACAACTTTTAAAGCTGACTGTATAATGCTTTCCGAATTTAGGCCATATTTTTCCAATAACTGGACAGGTGTTCCGCTCTGTCCCCATTCGTCATTAACGCCAATTAATTCCATAGGGCAAGGTGTATTTTTTGCCAATAATGAGGCAATACTTTCTCCTAAACCACCTGCAACCATGTGCTCTTCCACACTTACCAAACAACCCGTTTTTGCAACTGATTTCAAAATAGCAGCATCATCCAAAGGTTTAATGGTATGAATATTAATGATTTCTGCAGAGATCCCTTGTTTTTCAAGTTCCTCACCAGCCAAAATAGCTTCCCATACCATATGTCCTGTTGCTACAATAGTAACATCAGTACCTTCGTTCAACATTTGAGCTTTTCCTATCTCAAACTTCTCGTCTGCTACAGTAAAATTAGGCACAACTGGACGTCCAAATCTTAAATAAACGGGACCTTCGTGCTCTGCTATGGCTAAAGTAGCTGCTTTGGTTTGATTATAATCACAAGTATGAATAACTGTCATACCTGGTAACATCTTCATCAAACCAATATCCTCGAGGATTTGATGTGTTGCACCATCCTCTCCTAAGGTAATTCCAGCATGAGAAGCACATATTTTCACATTCTTTTCGGAGTAAGCTACACTTTGACGAATTTGATCATAAACTCTACCAGTAGCAAAAGCGGCAAAAGTACCAGCAAAAGGAATTTTACCTCCAATGGTTAAACCTGCAGCCATACCAATCATATTCGCTTCTGCTATTCCAGCTTGAAAGAAACGATCTGGAAACTCGTCAGCAAATTGATTCATTTTTAATGATCCTATTAGGTCAGCACACAATGCTACCACATTAGGGTTTGTTTTACCTAACTCATAAAGACCAGCTCCAAACCCTGAACGCGTATCTTTTTTCTCTGTATATGTATATTTTTTCATCATATTTATTTTCACTATTTGTTTAAATCCAGAGTTACTGTAGCTCCAGTTTTAATTTTAAAACGCTTTTCGATACTATCTAAAGTGGAATTTGAAAACTTATTTCTATAAACAATACGGTAATTGCCAGGTAATAGGTATAAAGATTCAATATGATTAATTTCATTTCTAAATCGATAAACCCATTCTAAGCCCTCCTCTGTTTCTTCAAATATGCTTCCATAACCAAGGCCTGGCTTCTTGACTACCAAAATACCCGGTCCAGGAATATCTACATTGGTCACATGATTTTGAGAAATCAGTATACTATCAATGATTAAACGCGGCAGACTTAGAACTTCCAACTGATAATAACCCGTTAAATAAGTTTCTTTTTGTCCGAACTGCTGCACATTTAAAGTAAGAGGACCATTTGGTTTTCGCACCAATGCTTGCATCCCATTTATGGGCTCTTTACTATCTACTTCTAAATTCAAAACTCCAACTGGTGCTTTTAAGGCAATGGTATTATGTTCAGCTTCATTTATAATAACACTATCCAATCTCACTTGAGGTATGGTATGAGCCACTATATCATATACATTTCTAGGATCTAAAAATAAAGTATCAGGAACCCCAAAAGCATTCAGGGTATGAATAAAATTATGCTTCATCAAACCTGTATAATGATCATATATGCTTACCGCTACATTAGTTGTTGATGGCTGATTATTTGCATCCAACAAATTAATCTGCGCCGTAGTATTATTCAAAGCCTGGCTGATCATCACATTTAATCCAGTTACAAAATCCTCTTCAGTAACTGCTTCAATAAAAGTTCCCACACAATCGTATTGTCCTTTAAAATCTTTTCCAATTCCAATTACAAATGGTTTCAACATGATTCCTTTGGCCTGAAGGCGTAGGCTGACTTCACATGGGTCTCCTTCACATTCTTCAATACCATCAGTTATTAAAATGATGATATTTCTACAATGATCACAATCGGGGAAGTCAGCAGCAGCCTCTTCTAAAGCATAAGAAATTGGTGTAGTTCCTTTGGGAACAATATCTTTAAGCGCCTTTTTAATCTTTTTAGAATTATTCTTTGCGAACGGCACAATCAATCGACTGTCTTCACAAACTTGAGGAGGCACATGATATTGATCACCAAATACTCGAAAAGCCACTTCTACATTCTCAACTGTTGCTAGGCTATCCAAAAAGTTGGATAATATTTCTCTAGCTGCAAATATCTTCTGTTGGTAATTCCAACGTCCGAACATAGATTGAGAAGCATCGAATACAAAAAGTAAACGAGTGATTTCTTCTTTTTCTTGTTTTTGCTCTTGAGCCGCTAAAGGCTTCAGTACAAGAAGTAAAGAAACTATAGAAATGTAATATATAAGTTTTTTAATCATTAATAATCGCCAAGCGTTTCTGTTAATTGAGAAAGTGCATCAGCAGCTTGTTCATCATTTGGAGGTGAACCATGCCATTTATGAGTTCCCATCATAAAGTCGACTCCGGCACCCATTTCTGTTTTCATAATGATAACGATAGGTTTTCCTTTACCTGTCATTGATTTGGCTATTTTCATGGTATCGATAATCTCACAAACTTGATTACCATCCATTTCTAAAACTTCCCAACCAAAGGCTAACCATTTTGCTTTTAAATCCCCTAAATCCATTACTTCCTCAATAGGACCATCTATTTGCTTTTGGTTATAATCGATAGTTGCAATGAGGTTATCCACTTTTTTAGCTGCAGCATATAAAGCAGCTTCCCAGATTTGACCCTCATTCAATTCACCATCACCATGAAGTGTATACACTAAATGCTTGTCGCCATTAAGTTTTTTAGCTTGTGCTGCTCCGTTAGCTACCGACAAACCCTGACCAAGTGAACCCGAAGCGATTCTAATACCTGGTAAATGATCATGAGTAGTAGGATGTCCTTGTAGTCGACTTCCCAATCTTCTAAAGGTAGCTAATTCTTCAACTGGGAAAAATCCACTATGAGCTAAAACACTATACCATACTGGCGAAATATGTCCATTTGATAGGAAGAACAAATCCTCATCTGTTCCATCTAAAGTAAAATTCTCAGGACTATAATCCAATACCTCTTGATAAAGAGTACTTAAGAAATCAGCACAACCCAATGAACCACCTGGATGACCAGATTTCACGCCATGTACCATTCTGATAATGTCTCTTCTAACTTGTGAAGCAAACGCTTCGATTTGATTAACTTTCTCCATTTCTATTTTTAGTCAATAATTTTCTAATTCTGTCCGCCGAGAATGGTTACACTTCCTTGTTCTTTTCCATTTGAATATTCACCTTCCCATGTAAATACATAAAAATAAACTCCATCTGGCAATCCACCGCCATCCCAATTATCTGTACAATTTATACAATCGAAAAGTTTGGAGCCATTCCTATTAAATATCACCAACTCGGTAGATTTAAAATGTTCTTGAAACACTAAATCATCTCCAGTACACTTGGTTACTTCTTGAATTCCTGTTGATTTTAATGACTCTTCAGAATCTTCTCCTCCACCATCACCACCAATAATTTTAAAAATCCAAGTATCATTTACACCATCCCCATTAGGAGTGAATACATTGGGGATACAAAAATTTAATTCTTTTACTTCAAAAGTATTTAAATAAACAATAGTATCGCACCCATCTATATTCTCAGTATAAAGGGAGATATCATAGGTACCCACTTGTTGATAAGTATGGGTCGTGATATCTGAATAGGCTTTAGATTCATCACCAAAATCCCATTCATATTTTTCAATAAAACCATCCTCTATTTCTATTGCAAATTCCACATCGGGTTTTGTAATGTAAATTTCTTCTGGATTTGCGGCTATATCATATACTGCAGCAGCATAAATAACAGGTTTGAACAAATCTCCATAAATACAACCTCCTGCATCACGAATAGAAACAAAAACTGGGTCTTGACAAAGACCTATTGCAATACTATCATTCTGATTAAACTTATCGTTCCATTTATAAATATATGGAGCCGTTCCTCCAGATATATTAACTTCTGCTTGAGCTTTACAACCACCATTTTCACTATCATCTCTACAGCCAATTGTAAATTGTTCAAAGTCTATTTCAACTTCACTTACATAAGGTACAGGCAAGCTAGCATCTACTATATAACTAGCATCAATATCTAAATCTGTAACATTAGTAAAACTACAAACCTCTTCAAACCAAGTAAAAATTGCATCCCCATTTGCACTGGGCTTTTCTGTAAAAAGCAGTGATAGAAATAGACCATCCTCTAGGTTAACTCCATAGTAGGCTGCCCAATCTATTGAGATGGTATCGTTAGATACAGAAGTTTTTATTCTATACTCCTCTTTATTCTCTAATTCAAAATCAGAATTATGATACACACTACTATCAAATTGAATCAAGGTATTGTCAAATTTCAATTTAAGATGTATGGATTTAATGTTCTCCAAATTTTTAAACTGAACTGGAATTTCAATTTGCTTAGTGGCACAATGAATCGCTAAACGAGACTCAATTTGGGCTTGGGCCACTAAAACACTACTCAATGATAATAGGATAATTAACAGGTATAAGCTCCATTGCTTCATAAAACTAATATTGATTGGTTGATAATAAAACCAAGGTACATGCAACTTCTACTTCAATTCCATTCTCTTTTGCCAAATTCATTAATTCAGAATTTTCGGTACCTGGGTTAAAGATAATACGTTTAGGATTAATCTTTAGTATATAATGATAAATATTCTTTTGATTTTGAGGGCCAAGGTAAAGAGTCAAAGTATCGACACCCTCGAAAATGGGCTCTCCCTTATGGATTGGGATCGTATCTATTACTGATTCACGAAATCCAACTGCCACAACTGGATGTTGATATTCTTGAAGCATTTTCACTGCTTTATAAGAATATCTTTCTGGCTTTGGGCTAGCTCCCAATACCAAAGTTTTCTTTTGCATGTGGTTTTTTTGGCAAAGATAAAATAAAAGATGGACGACAAGTGTAAAATAAGGTCAATATCAATAATCTCTTATCCACAATTGACTCAAATAAAACGACCTATAAGCACAAGGACTTCAAGCCTTTCAAACATTAACAATTGTTAATAAAAACAAATATTGTGTGAAGCTTTAAAACACCCAATCTTAGCATATTTTAATTATCTTTGCGCGACTATAATTGAATGTACTTATGACAGATCAAGAATTGAATAAACAAAACGAATATTCGGCGGATAACATACAGGTATTAGAAGGATTAGAGGCGGTTAGAAAACGTCCTGCTATGTATATCGGCGACATTTCATCCAAAGGTTTACACCATTTGGTTTATGAGGTAATTGACAACTCTATTGATGAAGCATTGGCTGGCCATTGCGATACTATAGAAGTTGTTATCCAAGAAAATAATTCCATAAAGGTAACAGATAATGGACGTGGAATCCCCACTGGGATTCATGAGAAAGAAGGACGCTCTGCTTTAGAAGTAGTAATGACCGTGCTTCATGCTGGTGGTAAATTTGACAAAGGGTCCTATAAAGTTTCTGGTGGATTACACGGGGTTGGTGTTTCTTGTGTGAACGCCTTATCTACGCAGTTAATCGCTACTGTATATCGTGAAGGAAAAATATTCCAACAAGAATATAATATCGGAAGACCATTATATGATGTAAAACAAATTGGGGAATCTGATAAAACAGGAACCGAAGTTGTTTTCCTACCTGATGCATCCATCTTTACAGTTACCGAATACAATTTCGACACTCTTGCTAATAGAATGCGTGAATTGGCCTTTTTAAATAAAGGTATTACCTTAAAACTGATAGACGAAAGAGAAAACGGAGATGATGGTGAGTTTAAAAACAAAACCTATCATTCTGAAAAAGGTCTTAATGATTTTATTGACTATTTGGATGAAACTCGTGAAAAATTGATTCCGAACGCCATCTATATGGAAGGCGAAAAGAATGGTATTCCCATCGAAATCGCCATGAGATATAATACTTCTTTCTCTGAGAATGTTCATGCTTATGTAAACAACATTAACACCCATGAGGGAGGAACGCATTTAAGTGGTTTCAGAAGAGGTTTAACCAGAACACTAAAGTCTTATGCAGACAAATCTGGCTTATTAACTAAGTTGAAGTTTGATATTAATGGTGATGACTTTAGAGAAGGCTTAACAGCTGTTATTAGCGTTAAAGTTCAAGAGCCACAGTTTGAAGGGCAAACCAAAACCAAGCTAGGAAATAGCGAAGTAATGGGAGCTGTTGATCAAATGATTTCTCAAGCCTTGAATAATTATTTAGAAGAAAATCCAAAAGATGCCAGACGAATTGTCGACAAAGTGATTTTAGCTGCTACCGCTCGTCATGCTGCTCGTAAAGCTCGTGAATTGGTGCAAAGAAAGAATGTGCTTTCTGGTTCAGGCTTACCTGGTAAACTTGCTGATTGCTCTGAAAAAGACCCTGCTTTGAGTGAAATATACCTAGTGGAGGGAGATTCTGCGGGTGGAACAGCCAAGCAAGGACGAAACAGAAAATACCAAGCCATCCTTCCTCTTAGAGGTAAGATTTTAAACGTGGAGAAAGCAATGCCTCATAAGATTTTTGAAAATGAGGAAATCAAAACTATGTTTACGGCGCTTGGAGTTTCAATTGGAACCGAGGAAGATAGCAAAGCCTTAAACATAAATAAACTTAGATACCACAAAATCATCATCATGACGGATGCCGATGTGGACGGTAGTCATATCGCCACATTAATCCTAACATTCTTTTTCCGTTACATGAAAGAATTAATCGAAAAAGGCTATGTTTATATTGCTACTCCCCCTTTATACTTAGTTAGAAAAGGCAAGGAAGAACATTATGCTTGGGATGATGACCAACGCGATTTATTCGTTTCCAAAATGGCCACCGACGGGAAAGACAAAGGGGTTCATATCCAACGCTATAAAGGTCTTGGAGAAATGAACGCAGAGCAATTATGGTATACCACCATGGATCCGGAAGGAAGGACACTCAGAAGAGTTGAAATTGAAAATGAACCTGAAGCAGATCACGTATTCTCTATGTTAATGGGAGATGAAGTTCCTCCTCGTAGAGAATTCATTGAACAGAATGCGAAATATGCAAATATCGATGTATAAGGTATTTGTATCTTAATTAAACTCAATATATATTCCAAAAAACACCCGGCAAACGTCGGGTGTTTTTTTTATTTAGCTTAACAAATATTAACGGCATAACAGGCATTTGCTGAAGTAAATTTCCTATTTTTGAAAATTGATGAGATTATTTTTTTGTACCACCACTTTTACAATAATTAAAAAACCCAAAATGATCAGAAACACGAATCTACTAATCGCAATCATACTATTATTCAACATTCCCATATTTGCGCAGACCGACATTGAAGACGAAGTTCAGCAAAAAATATTCGACAATAAAAAGAATAAGATTTTAAGCAATGTGATTATCTCTTCTTTAGAAAGAGCACATTATTCTCCTAAAGAACTTAACGACAGCTTGTCTTTTGAGTTTTTCGAAGAATACGTGAAGAATATCGATAGAAGCAAAAACTTCTTATTACAGGAAGACATAGACATGTTGTCAGAGTATAAATACGAATTAGACAATCAACTTACAGCGGACAAGTTAGACTTTTTCAACATTTCTATTTCTACCCTAAACAAAAGAACACTCCAAATACAAGAGCTTTATAAAGAAATACTTGCAGAACCCTTCAATTATGAAATTGATGAATCTATTGAAATGGATCCTGACAAAGTTTCTTATTGTAAAAATATGAATGAGTTAAAAGAACGTTGGAGAAAAGCATTAAAATACCAAACCATTACGAACATCAGCACCAAACTAAAGGAACAAACCGATGCTTCAGAAAAAAGTGATACTGTAACTATTAAAACTTTTCCAGAACTAGAAGCAGACGCTAGAAAAAAAATTCTCAAACGACAGGACGACTGGTTCCATAGAATGATAGATCAGGTAAATAATACCGATAGAATATCTGTTTATGAAAATTCATTAGCTGCCGTCTTCGATCCCCACACTAATTACTTCCCTCCAAAATTGAAAGAAGATTTCGATATCCGATTCTCAGGACAACTAGAAGGAATCGGAGCCACACTATCACCAAAAGATGGTTATATCAGAGTAGTAGAAGTATTGCCGGGCAGTCCATCATGGAAAACTGGCCTTGTAAAAGAAGAAGACCTTATTATGAAGGTTGGACAAGCTGATGAGGAGCCTGTAGACGTTTATGACATGAGACTTGACGAGGCCGTAAAGTTGATTAGAGGAGCCAAAGGAACAGAGGTTAGACTAACTATTAAAAAACCCGATGGTACAATTATGGTAGTTCCGATTATTCGTGACATAGTTATTCGAGAAGAAACCTATGCGAAATCTGCGGTTATTAGCCCAAAAAATGAGAAAGGACTTGAAGTAGGATATATTTATCTTCCAAGTTTCTATACCAACTTCAACGATCCTAAAGGCAGAAGTTGTGGTGCTGATATGAAAAAAGAATTAGAAAAAATCACTAGCGAAGGTATTGACAATGTCATTATTGACCTTCGAGGTAACGGTGGTGGTTCTTTACGTGACGCAGTAGAAATAGCAGGTCTATTTATCGATCAAGGTCCAGTAGTACAAAGAAGAAGCAGTATTGGCCAACAAAGCGTATTAAGAGACCATGATAACATACTAAACTACGATGGCAACCTTGTTGTTTTAGTCAGTGAGACCAGCGCTTCTGCTTCAGAAATTCTTGCGGCAGCCCTACAAGATTACCAAAGAGCAGTTATTGTTGGCTCTAATTCCACATTCGGCAAAGGAACCGTTCAGCAGTTTGTTGATTTAGACAGACTACTTCCATCAAAGTTCAATGACTATAAAAGTTTTGGTTCATTAAAAATCACGATGGAAAAATTCTATAGAATCAATGGTGGAGCCACCCAATTAAAAGGAGTTGTTCCCGATGTTATTTTACCCACGAACTATTCCTATATAGATTTCGGCGAAAAAGAAATGGATTTTGCTCTTCCCTGGGACGAAATCGCAGCTGTTGAATACCAAAAACTTGACAACTACATCCCAAACTATCAATACATTAAAGAAAATAGCAGCAAAAGAACAAAAGCAAACTCAAGCTTTAATGAAATTGAAAAATATGCCAAATGGGTGAAGAAAAGAAGAGAAGAAACTGTTGAACCCCTAAAATTTGATAAGTACGAAATTGATAAAAAAGCCCGAAAAGATTTTATTAAACAATTCGAGCACATTGGGGAGGACACTTTAGCGATTTCTGTTAGAGATTTAAAATTTGATACCCCAAAAATAAACGCAGATAGTACAAAACGAGTAACAACAGATGAGTGGCACGACGAGATTACTAAAGACAATTATATCTTAGAATCTATTTACATCCTTGAAGATTTAAAAGCCATTAGAAAGAAATAAAAGATTTAATACCCTAAAAAAGCGGCATTGTTATTAACGATGCCGCTTTTATTTTGGCCACTCTTATTACAAACGAAAAAGAATAACTCAACATTCATTTACAAAACCAATGCCATGAATTGATTATCATTCCAGACAAATATAGGATCAACGTGTTTTTCTGGGGGATGGACAATCTAGTCATTTTTTCTCTTGTTAATTTAGGAAGCTATTATTAATAAATATATTACCCAAATGGTTCATTTAATCTGAAAAAGCATGATAATATATTTCTCTTCAACACTTTTTGGAAAAGTGTTACAAAACCTCCGCTGTATATCAAAGACTACTCCACAAATGCCTTTCCGGAAAAACAATAAATGTTGACGATTACATGTCAGCATAAACTCCTCCCTATAGTGACATTCTACGAATGATCACTAACGAGGGTCAAACAGTATTGTTTTTTATTCCTTCACGCCATTTGCTCCGACTTCCTGAAGTAAGTCAGGCTTAACGACTTTGATATAAGGCGGCTTAGACATTCCTGCGGAAGTCTTTATAAACTTTGCATAGCATCAGGTAATTAGCTCAAATGAGACAGCATTCAATATACACATCTGAAATTCTAATTATACAGTAGGTTCATACTAATCTCTGTGGAATATTTGTATTAACCATGAGGAAAGTATTAGCTCGAACAAATAAGTCAAAAAAAAAGCCGGCTCTAATTAAGAAACGGCTCTAAAATTTTATTTTACACCAATACTTTATTCATAATACATGCCACCTATTTTTGATAGGTCACGCATTGACTTGGTCAGATTAACCATATTCACCATTAATGACTTAGTCTCAGCCAATACATCTAAGAATAACTTTGTATTCTTAGCGCCTGTTTTATTCTTCTTCAAACGCTTAATCTGGGCCATAGTATAGCCATCCATATTACTCAATATACCCTCACTCTGTTTTAATAGGTCAGGAAGTCTTTGATATGAACTTTCAGTGATGATCTGAACAGCAGCATTCACAAACGATTCAATATCTTTGTTTAAGACAGATAAATCTTCTGTCTGCTTTGGACCTATAGGTTTATGATTATTATCAACATGCTCCAATGAAGGCTCTGTAATAAACATCAAATTGCGACCAATCTCTCTCATATAATCGAGAACCAGCGTGTAATACTGGGCAGAGTTTAAAGCATCATCATCAAGGCGCAAAATGACATTCTTAATATCACCTTTTGCTCGTTTTACTTTCTTATTATAAGATTTTGCTTTCTTGAAAGTATGACTTAATTCCTTTCTATTCTCACTTGCCAAGCCATCTACCATACCCCCAAACACGTCAGCTACTAAATGGAAAGAATCTGAGGCAGAAGATTTACATTCTAGATGAATATCTGAAACACTCACCGATTCTGCTAATTCGCTTACTTGTTTTTCTTCTTCTTGTGCATCCTCTGATTTTTTACCTTTAATATGAGATCTAATCACACTATAAGCAGCAATTAAAATAAACAACCCAATTACAATAAAACCACCTAGTTGTGATAAAAATGCCACCACAAAAGCAACAGTAAAAGCCGCCATAGCTGTAAAGAACCAACCCATTATTACAGAAATAACACCTGTAATTCTATAAACAGCACTTTCTCTGCCCCATGCATTATCAGCTAACGAAGTCCCCATAGCCACCATAAAAGTAACATAAGTTGTGGATAGAGGAAGTTTTAAAGAAGTTGCAAAGGATATCAATATACTAGCCACTACTAAGTTTACAGAAGCTCTAATCATATCAAATGCAGGTCTTTCCTCTCCTTCCAAAACCTCTTCAGCTCTAGAAGCATCAAACTGCTGCCTGATAAAGTCATTGGTTCTCTGAGGCAGAATACTGGAAACACGTTTATTAACACGAATTGCCGAACGAACTAATACTTTTGAAAACATTGTAGACCCAAATCGTTCAGTACCTTCATCTTGACGGCTTAAATCAACAGAAGTTTTAATAACTCTTTTAGCCTTTTTATTAAAATAAAGTGTAACTACCATCACTGCACCGGCCAAAATCAGAAATATAAATGGTGTTTCAACTTTGCCACCCAATCCAGTCATTAAGAAAGCATTTGGATCTGCTCCAGGGTTAGCGGCAAACTGCATATATGATTCGTAACCCGCCAAAGGAACTCCAATAAAATTTACTAAATCGTTTCCTGCAAAAGCCATTGCCAAAGCAAATGTACCTACCAGCACAATCACCTTAGAAATATTTATCTTAAACAGCCAAGTTATCATCTGTAGCAAGACCGTCCAAGCAGCAAAGCTAAAACCTATAATTAAAACAGCATTTACCTGAACCCACTCCTTAAGCAGCACTCCATCTGCCATTTCATAACTAGCATAAGGAGATCCCTTGAGCCCTTTTATTAAAATGAAGTATGTAATAGCTGCAATAGAGAGCCCTCCCCAAATAGAGCCATATAATTTCATTTTCTTTTTAAATCGGAAGGAGAAAATCAATCTGCTAATATATTGTATAATCGCTCCACTTAAAAAAGCGACCACAACAGATAACAATATCCCAGAAATAATAGCCAAAGCTTTACTACTATTAATGTAGTCAGAGACTGACAATCCACTATCGCCCATTACCTTCAATAAGGCAATAGCTACAGCCGCCCCTAATAACTCGAAAACAATTGAAACAGTTGTAGAAGTTGGCATACCAAAAGTATTGAAAGTATCCAAGAGAATGACATCAGTAATCATCACGGCAAAGAATATCACCATAATCTCTGAAAAATAAAACATTTGAGGATGGAAAATTCCTTTTCTGGCCACCTCCATCATACCCGTTGAAAATGTAGCCCCAACTACCACTCCCAGGGCCGCGACGAACATAATCACTTTAAAACTTGCCGCTTTAGAACCAACCGCAGAATTTAGGAAGTTTACAGCATCATTACTGACCCCCACTACCAAGTCGGATATTGCTAAGATAAATAGCACTCCAACAATTACAATATAAATACTCTCCATTTAAATATGTTTTTTTTGCAAAATAAACCATATTTAACTCAAGGAGAGAAGAACAAATATTATGATTGTATTAATTCAATATTAACTTAATGTTAACAGATTAAAGAAAAACTAAACTACTGCCCATTAGTGAGAGACTTCAAGGTAGAAATACTTATTCGCTTCCCATCTTTAAAAGCGACTACAAAAGCATCAATAAATCCTTTAGATCTGGCATAGTCTTGATAATCAAGAGCATTTTCATAATCATCGAAGCCAACGGCTATTAATTTATGCCATGGTGATTTTATATTAACCAAGATATTTTTCTCTATTCCATAGATCCCACTAAATACACCTAAAGGATAATGATCGTTTCGAACAGAAAGTATCTGCACTCCAATAAGTATACCTTCCGATGGAATACTTTGATCTAATCTTATTAAAGGGTAAACTTTCTCTAAATCTTCTTCACTAACTTGCTGCTCTTCCTTAACAAGTACTACAGACTGAGTTCTTGCAGCATAATTTAATGCCTCTTCTAAACTTATCCTTTCATTATCGCGATAAACGACAATAAAAGCATCTTCAATCCCATTAGTACTTCTTATGGTATTCCTTAACTCTTTAGCTCTCCACATTTTATCGTAATGACCAACTGAATATCTATACCACTCACCATCAAACCTCTCAAACACCCTGGACTTAATACCAAACTGTTCTTTCAACTCTTCAGGGCTTCTAGGATTTTTCGTTGCAGCTACTTGTACAGAGAAATTAATACCTGGCCAAACATCATCACCTTTCGAAGCCCAAGTCTCCTTCTCCATTGCCTCTTTCTCAAGCTCATGATTAATCTGGTATTCATGAGTTTTTTCAACTGCTTCATATTCTTCTACCAACTGCTTCTCACCATTACCACCTTCACCTGCTTGCCCATTCTCAACAGCAAGGTCTTGATTCTTACTAACAGACTCAGCTGATTCATTCTGACCTTCAGGAACAGCAACAACAGCACCTCCCACAATTGGAAGTTCCTTTTCTGTAGGCTCATAAATACTAGCATCGAGTCGATATTTGATGTTTTTTCGAGAAGCTTTTCTTTTAGAATCAAATCGATATACCAAACCTATGCTATTATAATTAATCATATCCATTTTTATTCCACCTGGCTTAGCATCAATCTCATCTGAAGACACCACATACAACATTCCAGATATACCAACCGAAATATTTTTTGTGATGAGATACTCTATACTTAAAGCACCCGGAAAACTCAAGGCACCATTAGAGTTTTCATCAACCAAATAAGTACCGTCGGGAAAAGGATTATCTGAATACAATTTTGAGTCCCAATTTATATAACCAACACCAAGGCTTGCTAAAATATTAATACGACTATCACCATACCGATGCTTAGTCAAAAGGTATATAAGATTAAAATCTACTAATGCATGCGCACCAAAAACAGTCCCTTCAAAATTACACTTGGCCGACTTCTTGTGACCACTAAGCTTGCCATATAAAAACTGACCTCTAACACCAAAAACAGGCGAAAACTCCTTACCCACATTAAGACTAAACATGGGCTGAATCTCACTGGGGGATTCAAAGTCCGGCACATAATCATACCTTTTGATATCACCAAAAAACACAGAAACACCACCTTCTCCAGAAACAAACCACCTATTTGGTTTTATTCTTTGACCATAGGTATCAACTGCAATCAGCATCGAAAAGACAACAAGTGATAGGCAACTCAGAAATAATTTATAATTCATAACTTTTTTTCAAATACACGAGCATTATACGATTATCAATAATAAATTATTGATGCGAATATACTAAATTGGGTGATAAGCATAACATAAACAACTTACATTTTGACGAAAACAAAGATATACATTCTGAGTATATTATCTCTCGAGAACATCATTTTTTTTAACAACTTATTATAAATTGAAATTACAAATTATTAATTGTGGCGCAAAGCGATTTCTAAGCAAATATTAACAAACAAAACTTAATAAATATTATAGAGTATGTTCTCACAAAATTCACTGAAGAATATCTTTGTAAAAAAAAGATGAGATTTTTTAGCGTCATTCTATATATACTAATTCTATCTAGTATTGCTACTGCACAGATCGAGAATAAAAAGGTCAAAGCACAGCCTGGAGATGGAATACACACCCTACTCGAACGAAACGGAATTGACAGCCCAGAAATGCAAAAAGCCTTCATAAAGCTCAACGAAAAAAAGCTTAAGGACAACAACTATCTAATTATAGGTAAGGAATACCTGCTCCCCAATGCGAAACAATTAAGTTCTTCTAGAAGCTTTGATATTTTCGGGAGCAAATATGCACAAGTTAAATCCAAAAGTCAAGATTTAAAAGGAGCCGTTTTTTATGTAGTCGCAGGCCACGGCGGGCCGGACCCTGGAGCACAGGGAAAAAGAGATGGTCATACTTTAAGTGAGGATGAATACGCATATGATATCAGTCTTAGACTAGTCAGAGAATTAATTAGCCATGGAGCAACGGCATATATGATTACACGTGATAAAGACGATGGGATACGCGATCTGGCCTATCTACCTAATGATAAAGAAGAAACCATTTGGAAAAATCAGAAAATCCCATACGGCTCCAATAAGAAGCTTAGACAGAGAGCAAGAGCAGTTAACAAACTATATAAAACCAATAAAGGTAAATACCAACGAATGATGGTCATCCATATTGATTCGAGATATAAAAATCAAAGGGTTGATATTTTTGGTTACTATAGTTCAAAAAGTAAATCGGGAAAGAAATTCACCTCCAATTTAATTAATACTGTTGAAAAAAAATACAAACAACACCAACCCACAAGAGGATTTAGTGGAGTAGCCAAATCAAGAGACAATCTATACATGATCAAATACACAGACCCAGTAACCAGCTTTTTAGAACTAGGGAATATTCAAAACAGCCAAGACCAAATACGTTTTATTAAATACCAAAACAGACAAGCTATAGCCGACTGGCTAACAGCGGGATGCATTCTTGATTATAAAAATAGCAAACAAAACTAGCACATAAAATCAAGCTCAAAATAATCAAATTATAATTCCTAAATATCAATAGTAAAAAACTAAAAAAAGTGATTAATTTCGTAGGCGCTTAATGTTTTGATAATCACCTAAACAAAGCTTAAAAGTTTTTGCAAAAATATTTTGTCAATCAAAAACTTAATTGTATTTTTGCAGCCCGAATTTAGAAAATAAAGAATCAATAATATGTATTTAACAGCAGACATTAAAAAAGAGTTTTTCTCTGAGCATGGTAATAATGACATCGATACTGGAAGCCCAGAAGGTCAAGTAGCTTTATTCACTTTCAGAATCAAACATCTAACCGAGCATTTAAAATCTAACAAAAAAGACAAAGTAACTCAAAGATCTTTGGTTATTTTAGTAGGTAAGAGAAGAAAAATGTTAGATTATCTTAAGTCTAAGGACATTGAGCGTTATCGTAGTATTATTAAGACTTTAGGATTAAGAAAGTAATCTTTTATTCTAGATATCGCTACAATAATAACATAAAACGAAACCTTAAAGGCAATTCTTCAGATTGCCTTTTTTGGTATTTATCCTTATAAAGGAATTAATAATCATAAGAAAAGAAATTATGTCACAAATTGGGATCACGAAAAACATGACAATGGCAGATGGTACTACCATTTCCATTGAGACTGGCAAACTAGCCAAACAGGCTGACGGGTCGGTTGTTGTGAGACAAGGAAACACTATGCTTTTAGCAACTGTGGTTTCCAGCAAAGAGGCAAAAGATAACGTGGACTTTATGCCCCTATCAGTAGATTATAGAGAAATGTACGCCTCTACAGGTAAGTTTCCTGGTGGATTCTTCAAAAGAGAAGCTCGCCCTTCGGAACATGAAATACTAATTTCTCGTTTAATTGACAGAGCTCTTCGTCCACTATTCCCAGATGATTATCATGCCGAGACTCAGGTTCAGGTATTTCTAATCTCTTCGGATAAAACAGTGATGCCCGATAGTTTAGCTGCTTTAGCTGCATCTGCTGCTTTAGCTGTTTCTGATATTCCATTCCATGGCCCAATATCAGAAGTTAGAGTAGCTAAAATTGATGGCGAATATGTTGTAAACCCGATGTTCGATCAGGTTGAGAATGCTACAATGGATTTAATGGTGGCTGCAACAATGGATAACATCATGATGGTTGAAGGTGAGATGAAAGAGGTTTCGGAAGCAGAAATGCTAGAAGCCATGAAAATCGCTCACGACGCTATTAAAATTCACTGCCAAGGTCAAATAGAACTAGCTGGGGAAATTGAAAAAGCGCAGACAAAAAGAGAATATTGTCACGAAACAAGTGATGAAGATTTAGCTAAAGATATTGAAGAGAAGCTTTACGACAAAGTATATGCTGTTGCTGCTAAAGCATCCGCAAAACATGATCGTTCGGCTGCTTTCAAAGCTATAATTGATGAATATAAAGAAACTCTTTCTGAAGAAATTCTTGAGGAAAATGGTCCTTTAATTGGTAAATACTACCATGACGTTGAGAAAAAAGCGATTCGTCGTTTTATGCTTGATGAAAGATCTCGCTTAGATGGAAGAAACTTAGATGAAATCAGACCAATCTGGTGTGAAGTTGATTACCTTCCCATGACTCATGGTTCTGCTATATTTACAAGAGGAGAAACTCAATCATTAGTAACCGTTACTCTTGGAAACAAGATGGATGAACAAATGATTGATGGCGCTATCCTGGATGGAAAAAATAATTTCCTGTTACACTATAACTTCCCATCGTTTAGTGTTGGTGAAGCAAGATTTAAAGGCGGTACAAGCCGTAGAGAAGTTGGACATGGTAATTTAGCTTTAAGAGCCCTAAAACATGTTATTCCTCCAAAAGCAGAGGTACCTTATACCATTAGAATTGTTTCCGATATTTTAGAATCTAATGGTTCTTCTTCAATGGCAACAGTTTGTGGTGGTACTTTAGCATTGATGGATGCAGGTGTTGCTATCCCTAAACCAGTCTCAGGCATTGCAATGGGATTAATCTCTGATACTGAAACAGACAAGTATGCTATTCTTTCTGATATACTAGGTGATGAAGATCACTTAGGAGATATGGACTTCAAAGTAACAGGTACTAGAGATGGAATCACTGCTTGTCAAATGGACATTAAAGTAGATGGTTTGTCTTACCAAATTTTAGAGGAAGCTTTAGAGCAAGCGCGCGTTGGTAGACTTCATATTTTAGGTGAAATGGAAAAGACTATTTCTGAACCTAGAGAAGATTACAAACCACACGTTCCTAGAATTGAGAAAATCTTCATTCCTAAAGAATTTATTGGTGCTGTTATTGGACCTGGTGGAAAAATCATTCAAGAGATTCAAGCTGAAACAAAAACGGTTATTGTATTAGAAGAAGTAGGTGACCAAGGTGTAATTGATATTTCATCTAGTGATAAGGCTTCAATTGATGCAGCTATAGCATGGATTAAAGGCATTACAGCACAACCAGAAGAAGGAGAAACTTACGAAGGCAAGATTAAGTCTATCACAAGCTTTGGTGCTTTTGTTGAAATCATGCCTGGTAAAGAAGGATTATTACATATCTCCGAAATCAACTACGATAGAGTTGAAAATGTCGAGGATGTTTTATCTGCTGGCGATATGATTAAAGTAAAATTATTAGAAGTTAATAATGTTACTGGTAAATTAAAGCTATCAGCTAAGGCACTTCTACCAAAACCAGAAGGTTATGTAGAAAGACCTCCTAGACAAGATAGAGACAGAAAAAGCAACGACCGTGGAAGAGGAAACGGTGGTGGACGAGACAGAGATAGTAGAGACAGGGATAGAGGTTCACGCGATCGCAGAAGATAACGCAACCTATTTATGCTTATTTCGTATAATATAAGTTGATTAATTGAAATAAATAATTTGCTATGAGGCAACTAAAAATTACCAAGCAGGTAACCAATCGTGAGACTGCGTCATTAGATAAATACCTACAAGAAATTGGTAAAGTTGAGCTGATCACAGCAGACGAAGAAGTAGAGTTGGCAAAAAGAATCAAGCAAGGCGACAAGATAGCCCTTGAAAAACTAACAAAAGCCAACCTTCGTTTTGTAGTATCAGTATCTAAACAATATCAAAATCAGGGACTCAGTTTACCGGATTTAATTAATGAGGGTAACATGGGATTAATTAAAGCAGCTCAACGTTTTGATGAAACCAGAGGATTTAAATTTATTTCTTATGCTGTTTGGTGGATTCGTCAATCTATTCTTCAGGCATTAGCGGAACAATCTAGAATCGTTCGCTTGCCATTGAATAAAATTGGATCTATCAATAAAATAAATAAAGCTTATGCGCATCTTGAACAAGAATTGGAGCGCGAGCCAAAAGCATTAGAAATAGCCAAGTATTTAGAAATCACAATTGAAGAAGTAAAAGAATCACTAAAAAACAATGGACGTCATGTTTCAATGGATGCTCCTCTTCTATCTGACGAGGAAACCAATATGTACGACGTATTGAAAAATGATGAAGGCGTTACTCCTGAAACTGAATTACTTTATGATAGTTTACGTAAAGAAATTGACCGTGCAGTATCTACTTTAACTCCTCGCGAGGCTGATGTCATCCGCTTATATTTTGGACTTGGCGGAAGCCATCCAATGACTCTTGAAGAGATTGGTGAAAAGTTTGACTTAACTCGTGAACGCGTGCGACAAATCAAGGAAAAAGCAATCCGCAGATTAAAACATGCTTCTAGAAGTAAGATTTTAAAGACGTATTTAGGATAATTGCTACCTGCAATTGATTAAAAAACCAGAGTTAATAGCTCTGGTTTTTTTGTTTCTACACCATAATATAATATTTTTATCATCAAATTTGATCATAAAATATTCATAATCACTTAAAAAAAGGAATTGAATAACTATATTTGCTATCATATGAACATTTATTAATGAACAAACTTGACCTAAAATACCAAGCTCTTCAGGAAAAAATAGACAAGCTGACTGCAGAAAACAAAAGGCTTAGGCTACGTCCATCACTGCACAGTACCGAGGCTAATATATTTGAATTTATGAATATTAAAAGCGAGATGGCTAAAGCTATGTTAAAAGCAAAATCGGTGCAACATGTTTTTGAGATCAGCATTTTATACTTAACTAAAATTACTAATATTCATTCGATTGCATTTTTCCAAAGGAAGAATGAAAACCAAGATTTTCATATTCCAGAACAAAAATCCTGTCCTAAAAAGTTTTTGACTGAATTATCTGCTCAAAAAAAACCCTTGGAATACAGTTCATATTTTTTTCCTGAGAAGAATAAATATTACTACTCTAAATCAAATACCAAGCAACACGAAACAAATCCTTTTCATAGATATCTGGCTATTTATCAAACCAGAGTAATCCTTCCGATAATAAAGGATAAATCTTCTCAAATCTCCCTCCTCCTGCTATCCAAAAAAGAATTCACACATAGTCAATACTTCAAAATCGTAATAGAAAACATACAAGCCCAACTAAAAAGCTCTTTTAGTAGAATTATTAACCAAGAAAAATTACTTAATCAAGCTGAACATATAGAAGATTCAATAAAAGAAAGAGTGACAGATTATCAACGAATGAACAAGGAATTCATGAATCAAATTCACCAATCAAAAAAACAGGTGATGATGCTTACTGAAAAACTAAATTTATATCAGGGCATTGTTGAAAAACAAAAAGATATCATTCTTAGAATAAACAAAGAAGGTTCTATATTATTTCATAATCCAGCTTTAAAAAAAATAAATTTCATAGCAGGTGCAGATAAAAATAATATAATCAGCTACTTTGGGGAAGGTGATTTTCCAGGGTTAGCCCAAATTATTCATGATTTTGAGGAAGGTATCCAGCAAATCAATTGCGAAATCCAAGTTCAAATGGAACAAGCTGTTTGGTTTAATTTCTTCTTTACTCCAATAAAAAACAAAAGAGGACTTATTATTGAAATACAAGTTTCAGCAAGAAATATTAATCTCATAAAAACTCTTGAAGAAAAACTTAGAACCCAAAAGGCTATAGCCTTAAAAATGCTCAATAATACAAATGACATCCATTTTACCATAACCAAAAAAGGTGATTTTATTTTTCTCTCTGACAATTGGGAGAAAACTCTAGGTTATTCTCAAAATGGTTGTCTAAACAAGAACATCAGTGCATTTGTTCCAAAAAAAATAAATACCAATATTAAAAACGATATTCAAAGCATACTCTTAAAATATCAAGAAAACTATTCCTACAGATTAAAACTCAAAGATAGTACTGGACAAAAACTACCATTTAAACTAACACTATCCCCTATTTCTTCTTCTCGAGATTTAGTTAATTTCATATGTGGTGTTCTCACTCCTGAGTAGCAATACCTATGGCTAATCATCATGATTTTTATTTCCCTTCTGCCTTTAAATTACTTATCGTATACGAAAGTTACTCGCAAATAACTTAAGGTTTTTCATTGCATCATGGGCACAATTATATCATAACAACTGATAACTTAGATTGGCTCATATTATTAGAAATAAAAAAGTCGAATAGAACTGAAGCCCTACCCGACCGAGAAATATTTCATCAGAAATATTATATTTTGACTCCTCTAGAACCAACCAAACATGATAGCGATATTTACAGAAAAGTTATCCAATGCTGAAGGAGATACAGTGATAGAATTTTTGGCATCTTGTCCATCTACAGCATATTCATATACAAGGTTAACATCATTAGTAAATTTATAAGAAGCCCCAACTGCCATTCTTAAATATCGTAACATATTAAATTCAACCTCTACACCTGGCTCAAATACCAAATAAAAATCCGAGTCATAGGAATAATTATAGTCATAATCGTAATCCCAATGGTATTTTTTGTTTTCTCTTGGGTTTAAATAAACACCTCCTGCTCCTAAAATAATTGGGAAACTAACATGAACAGGTGATTTAGGAAACAAAATGGGTTGAAAGAAAAGACCTCCATAACCACCAGCTAGAAAATAATCAGAATCCAATGCTGGAGTAGGCTTATCTAAATTATTAAAGAACCCTTTTCCAGCAAATCCAAATGCAAACTGATGATTAATAACCCATGCAGCACGTCCTCCTATCTCTAGAGCTGGTCTTGCGTCAATATCCGTATACCCAATGGTCAAGCCTAAATAACCTCCATGCTCAGTACGCCCATCTTTATTTGAAAATAAGGTTTTATACTCTTGTTCACTCTTTTCGTCTTGAGCATATACATTAACATTTATTCCAATAATTAATGCGATAACTACTAATTTAAAAAATACTTTTGCTTTCATAATTATTTATATTTAACATTTTAATTATCTATTGTTTAATTACACTTCCAGAACCGATAATCTCTGAATTTACAAGTGGATTTCCTCTATAATATATAGAACCACTGCCAAATATCTGAGCATCTAGGCCATCGCTAACTTGAACATAAATATTCCCAGAACCATCGGATTTAGCAGCACAATACTTCTGCTCAAAATCTACATATTTAATATTACCAGAGCCAAATATGCCCATAGTACTGTGGGTTCCTTGTCCATATAGTGTAATACTACCTGAGCCGTGAATTTCAGCATCTAGATTCTCTGTGAAAAGGTTTGCTATTAAATTTCCTGAACCATTTATTCGTAAATAAGTTTCAGAACAACTGGCAGTGGCTGTTATATCGCCAGACCCATCTACAACAGCAGAAAAAGAATCAGATTCAAATGCCTCGCTAAAGATACTGCCACTTCCTTTCAACTCCATTGCTTCCATTTCAGGAGTATATACGGTCAACTTCATAGAACGACGAGGGCTTATAGTCTCTCTACTATCAATGATTAGAGCTCCGTTTTTGATACTAGTTTCAATATAAGGAATAATATTTGATTCAGCCTCTATCACAACATAAGATATGGTATCTTTTATTATTGTAACTTCAAAACTTCCATTGTTGGCTAACTTTGAGAATCCTGACAACTCTCTTGTTTCTGTGCTAACATTATTGTTTCCTCTAATGAAGATCCCTTTTCTACAAGAAGTAGTTCCTAAACTAATAAGAACAGCTAAAATGATTACTAATTTTGTTTTCATGATATAATTATTTTTGTTTTTCAATTGCTAGTTTGATTTCTATATGTAAGTACAAATCAATATTTCAAGGGTTGCAATTTATTTCACATTTATAAATATATTTCCTTCTTCTGCCTGTATATTAAGGGGTACCACTTTACCAGAGCCATCCCCTCCCCATTCTATTTTAACACTTTTCAATCCTTTTTCTTCATCAATAATCTCTTCTGATTTTAAATATTCGCCAGTTGGATACTGGATAATTGGCGGATTAATAGCCCGAAAATCTAAGGCATAGGCCTGCTCATAAGATAGGCTTAAATGGATATCAGACTTATAAGTATTTAGGTAAAAACGATCCACCTCAGAATCGATATGACGAAAATGTAATGAGCCATACTTTTGCTTAATATCAACCTGATGATTGAGTTGTTTTATCTTTAAGAAAGTAAAATTCCCATTGCCATGAATAGAATTTAAACTCCCAATGTGATATTTATCATGAGAAGAGGCTAAGCTCAACTCATCCACTTCGTCTAAATAAATTTTTGAGGAGCGAGTATTGGTTTCTAAGAATTTACACTCTTCTATTTCTATCTCTGCATTTGCAGATTCTAATAATAATTGATCCACCCTATTGACATAGATATTCCCGAAAGATGATTTAAGTTTAGTTTTTCCAGTGAGTACATGAGCTTTGAAATCTCCATTGGAAACATCAACACTCAGTTCCCCCTCATAATCACCCATATAAACATTTCCATATTTATTCTTCACAATTAAATGGGCATAAGATGGAATATAGACTACATAGTTAATTCGAGAAGTAGTACTAGAGTTGAAAATCATCTTGGTTTTATCGGAGATATCTGTCCATAGGCTACTTTTACCTACTAAACTTGTTTCAACTACTATATAAAAGAAATTGCTTTTGAAATCCACATGAATAGCTGCAAATAGCTTCTCTGCCTTAGTCTCTTTGTTTGAGTTCACTTCTATGTCAACTTCAACTTTAACCGAATCCTGATCCCAATGAACAATTTGAACATCCCCATACTTGTTGATGATGGAAACTTCTATTTTCTCACTAAGAGGAAATACTTCCTTATACTTTGCGGTTTTCTGAAAATTCTGAGCAGACAGATTTCCTGCCATAGAAATCAGCATAACAATAACAGATTTAAATATCAGTTGTCTCATATCTATCCTCCTCATTATAGTTTGTACTTGGGTCAAGTTGGCTCTTCATTTCTTCTAACATTTTCAACTTTACTCTATAATTCATAATCATGGCCTCTATCACTTCCTCATCATTGGTTTGATCGTTAAGATCATCTTTGAGTTCTTCAAAAATACTTTTCAAATCCTCTAATTGTAGGTCAATTTCTTCATTAATGACTTCATCACCATCAGATAAAGCCACGATATCGGTTCTAACTAAATCTATCTGTTGTGTATAAAACATTTGCATCTCATAGAAATCATTATAAGAGGAATTCTCCGAATCTTCATAATTACTTTCATTGACTAATCTAGAATCAACAGTTCGATCAAATGAGAACAACTCATTGGCAGCAAAACCTACAGCAAAAATCAACATCGCCGCTATTGCCCTTGTAAAGATGGCCTTTGCTGACATCCGTATGACTTTGGGCTGTCTGGTTTCAATCTTTTCAAATAAATCTTCTCGTGGCACAAGATGATCAAATTCCTCTTTGTGATCTTTCACAAATTGTTCAAATGGATCATGATTCATAATAAACCTCCTCTGTTAATATTTCTTTTATCCGTCTTTTAGCTCTCATAAATTGACTCTTTGAATTAGATTCACTCATGTTTAAAATACTAGATATCTCCCTGTGGTCGTATCCTTCTAATAGATAAAGTGAGAAGATGAGTCTACTACCTTGCGGAAGTTGAAGCATTGCTTTTTTAATCTGCTCCACACTTAGTCCATCCTGATTTTCAGTCTCTGGTTTTGGATGTGGCAATTCTTCGCAGTATTGCAAATCTGGTTTTTTTCGCTTGATTTCGTTGATACAATTATTCACTACTATCCTTTTCAGCCAAGCTCCAAAAGTGCTCTTATAAACAAAGGTATTTAGTTTACGAAATGCATCAGAAAACGACTCCTGTAGCATATCTTCAGCATCCTCTAAATTATTCATCATTCGATAGCAAGTATTGAGCATAGCCTTACTATAAAGCTGATATAGCTCATACTGCGAACGTGAATCCCCTCGCTTACTTTTCTCTATTAAATCTTTATGAATCTGTAGATCCAAATCTCTGAATTTTATATTTCTCTAAAAATACGGAATTTCGTCCTAGGTCATTTAACAACCCTATACAAAAGAACAAAAGAAAATAGAAAGGGTTGCAATGAATTTGAAAAATAATGACAGTAAGAAACCATGGCGGAATGTTACAAGGAGAGAAGAAGATAATTTTCAATTGGGAATGCTAGCATAACTCTTCCATTCAATCATTTAAACCACTACTCATGCCATCATTTATTCTTCAGCCTAAAAGCAAAAGGTATGGCAATAAGAGCGAAAATAGGGGAAAGCATAAAACTTTTTTCTAGCCCAATAAAATCAGCCAATACTCCAATAAATAAGGTTGCAAAAGCCCCAAAAGCAAAGCTGATGGTCATAAAGACACCATTGGTGAAGCTGGGTCTTTCTGAACTCATATCTTGAACCAAAGCCAATAATACGGGCCCCGAACCAAACATAAAGAAACCAATCAGCACCAAGACGATCATATTCATCCAACCGCTTGTCAACACGAACAATAGCATCAAAACAGGAGTCATTAAAGCAATAATAATAAGTGTTTTTCTACGCCCTATTTTATCAGAGTAGCCACCCGCTAGCAAACTACCCAGAGCACCCGAAAACTGGAGGATGGATAAAGTATAGGCTGCAAACCAAAGACTTTCACCTTGGCTCACATAATAAGTGGGCAAAAAAGTGATCAGTAAAGCCTTGAGGAGTCCACGAGCAAAAGTATAACCCGTTATATTTAAATAAAAACCTTTGAGTTCAATCAAAATCTCTTTAACACTAATCTCTATTTTCTTGGTTTTGACTTCAATATGCTTCAATTTCCTAAGGCGGAAAAACAAGATAAATGAAGCTACCAAACCTGCAGGAATTAAACGATAAGTTCCTTCTATCCCCCACCAAGAAACGGCGGCTACAATAATAATTGGACCTAATGAACGGGCCAACTCTCCTGCCACCATATAAAAACTCATTCCCAAACCTACTCTATCACCACTCATCCGTTTGATTAACACTGGGCCTGGTACATGAAAAAAGGCAGCACTCCATCCCATCACAAACAAAAGAAAGGCTAATTGATACACATTCTGAGCCAGTCCAATCAGACTCATACAAATTGCTGTAATAGCAGGAGTAAATATAATAAAGTAGCGTAGGTCTTTTCGGTCTACCATTAATCCGATGATTGGATTAAACAAGGAGGCAATTCTTTGAATAACAGATAAGCCTCCAATCATAAAATAACTGAGGCCCAATCGTTCAATTAAAATAGGGAACAAAGGTGCCAGAAAAGCACTATAAATATCATGTAGCATATGAGCAGCACTAATATCAAGTACTTTTGCCCATCTGAATTTTTGCTTTTCTGGCATTTAAGATTATTGTTTTGGAGCTTTAATAACATGTCCCTTCCATCCATACCATGCTAAGTAAACATAACTTAATAATGGAACAAAGAAAGACAATTGAACACCAATATAATCGGCTAGTAAACCTTGGATTGGAGGAAGAATAGCTCCACCAACAATAAACATCACTAAAACACTAGAACCCTGGCTGGTATTATTGCCAAGCCCTTTAATAGCGAGCGTGAAGATATTAGACCACATAATTGAATTAAAAATTCCAATACCTAAAATAGCCCACATGGCTATACTTCCTTCTGTAAACATCCCCACCATCAATAATACAATTGGGAAAATAGCAAATACAGTTAAGGTCCTTGCCGCCATTGATTTTCCAAATATAAAACCAAAATAGTTTAGTACTAAGAAGCCTAGGTAAGGTGCTATATCAAGAAAGTTAATACTATTTCTGGCATCAACCACAAAGAAGATGACTGCAAAAGCAATTAAAGAAACAACAAACATTAATGGGAATTTCTTTTTAGATTCCATTTCACTTAATGAAATAGCGCCTAAGAAACGGCCAATCATGGCTCCTCCCCAATAAAAGGCAATAAAGGCAGAGGCTGCAGATTCAGACATCCCAGCGATATTATCGAGGCCAATAAAGCTCACTAAAATACTACCAATAGCAACTTCAGCTCCCACATAGAGAAAAATAGCGATGGCACCATACTTTAGGTGTGGGTATGCCAATGCCCCTTTTCCTGTACTTTCTTTACTCACCTCCTGTTGAATTCTTGGCAATGGTATCATTTTAATAATCACCAACAGAATTAATAGCATTGCAGTTAACATTAAATAGGGCTTGATTACAGAATCAGCACCTTCTTGTCCTACATTGAAATATTCGAAAATTAAGAATCCTCCAATTACCGGTCCGATAGTAGTACCAAATGAATTAAAACCTTGAGAAAGATTTAATCGAGCAGAGGCTTGTTTTTCAGGTCCTAAAATAGCCACATAAGGATTAGCTGCAATTTGCAAAACAGCAAAACCAAGGCCAAGCACGAATAATGCAGAAAGAAAAAAACCATACATATGAAATTGTGCAGCAGGGTAGAATAATGCCGTTCCAATAGCCGATACTAATAAACCCAAGAGAATTCCATTTTTGTATCCTATTTTATTGATAGGGTCCCCGGATGTTTTTGAAATAATAAAATAGAGGAAGCCTCCAATAAAATAAGCACTAAAAAATGAAAACTGGATCAACATAGCTTGGAAATAAGTTAAGTCAAATACATTTTTCAAGTGAGGAATAAGAATATCATTTAAAACAGTGATAAACCCCCACATAAAGAAAAGGGACGTGAGTACAGATAGTGAGAAACCGTAGTTTGTTTTAGTTTGTTCCATAATTATTAATTTTCAGAATGAATATGATTGTTGTTGTCTAGTTTTTCAGGTTCGGACTTAGACTTGGGGGCGGTGTAAATTTTCCAAATTAGATACCCTGCTCCAAATACAAAATGGGCTATGACAATGCCCACGATTAAATATACAAATGACTTATCGCTCATTTTTGATTTTCAGGTGGTAAAAATAATCAAATACATGAAATAGGAAGGAAACATTTGAAATAAAAAACACAAATTCGCCTAAAACACATCCACCTACAGATTGAAAAGACCTATTTACGTATTAGGCATTGCAATGGAGAGTATTTCCTATTATTTTTGAATGATAATAAGGCAACGATATTAAGAATTAGTGAGTGTTTATAGTTTATGCGCGAGGCAGTTATTGAGAGTAACTGCCTTTTTTATTTTCAGAAATATGAGTTTAATCGTTGGTTCTCCAACAACAGGTTCAAGCACCCAAAGAAAGATATTGACTTGGATTTTTTGTTTCAACATCGTTTAATTCAAGTGGCTTATCTTTAAAGATATAAGGAACACTCACATAAAAAATAGTTCCTTTTCCCTCTTGAGATTGTACTTGAATAATACCTCCCAATAAATCCACGAAGTTTTTTGCTGATGACAATCCTATTCCTAGACCTTCATATAGTACTTCGCCATTCTTCTTCCAAACCTTACTGAAATTATTATAAATAGTGCTCAATCTATCAGAAGCAATACCAATACCTGTATCACTAACCACATACTCCAAGTAATTATCGTAAAATTCGATATTTAACTCTATGCTACCTTCTTTGGTAAACTTAAAAGCATTGTCGATTAAATTCTCAAGAACTTTATGAAGCATTCGAGGATTGGAGATAAATTCTTTACTCAATAAATCCTTATTGGTTTTGATTCGCATCTCAATTTCACCTTTATATAAGGCTTGTTTTTTATACTGATACTCCTCAAAAATTTCGAATAACAACTGATACGGATCAATAACCTCTTTAACAGATTGAGATTTTTTATTGAATTGCAAATTAGCTACTTCAATAACATCCTCTATCAATTCAGTTAAATGATTGGAAGCCTGGGTGATTTCATCAATAAATTCATTTTTTTCTTCCGGACTAAAGCCTGGATCCTTTAACAAACTTGAAAAACCAACAATGGCATTCATTGGCGTACGAATCTCATGAGATACATTTGCTAAAAATGCTCCCTTGAGGCCATCTACCTCTTTATCCTTAAATTTTAATTCTTCCTCGAGGTCCAAAATTCGTTTCTCGAGTGTTTTTACATAGTTTTCATTAATCATAGTTAATTCCCCCTAACTATTAATATCGTTTCCACACAAAACGTAACCCAAAAGTCCACATTTTTTTTGCTTTCTCTATATTAGGTCCTATTAGTTATCAACAATAGAATCCTAATAACTATTAACAAATGAGGCACTTGTTAACAAAGCATATTTAAATATTTGCATCTGATAATGTGGTCTGTTTCTTCCACTTCTGAGAAATATGCTAAACCTCATCTACAAACATTGAAATCGCTAATCATTTAGCTTAATTTTATACATTAATAACATATGGATAAAAATAACAGCTCTTTTCTTATTTTTTAACTGGAATCCAAAGCATTGTATTCGTGCAACTTAAGCAAGAGAAACAATCTTTTACAAAAAATAATTCCTTTTTTAGGGTTACGTTTTTCCATTTTTAGGTATTAATAAGTGATAGGAGAAGTAAAAAAGAATAAGCATTATGAAAAACACCAAACTATTTTTAGCATTTTTTAGTCTAATATTGACAACGTTATTTTCAATAAATAGCTATGCGCAAACGGATAATTACTCATGTAATGTTATTTGTTTGAATCAACCTGACCACATTATGGGTGGAGTTGAAGTTGATTTATTCGATAGTAATAACGAATTTATCGCAACCACCTATACTAATTCCGATGGATATTTTTTCTTTGAAGATTTGATGATTGGGGAATCATATACAGCAAAATTTGAATATGATGCAGAAAACACATATGTAGATTTAGCTGATGCTTTTACTGTTCTAAGTTATCTTTATGGATATATTGAGTTTGATGAAATTCAAATGATAGCTGCAGATGTAACTGGGGATGGACAAGTCACAAGTAGTGACTTCTGGACCTTACTATTCAATTACTATATTATGGGGCAACCTTTACCAGTTGGCGATTGGTACTTACCTGATTGGAATTTTGAGATCAATGAATTAAAGGCAACCGGGGGTCCAGCAGGAACAGTGGCTAATGGCACATTAAATACTGAAAACGGAGATGATAAATCTGTATTCAATGCTATGATGACCTACACATCTATCACTGAACTTAGCAATGAAGAATTACTAGTTCCCATATATTTTACAGAAACCATCAATACAAATGGAATAGGAATCGTTTTAAATTATAATGATGAACTCATAGATGTTCTAGCTATAGAATCAAGTATAGAAGGTTTAGAATATAATATTGTAAATGATGAAATTAGAATTGGATGGACTGGACAAGAAACCTACAAATTTGACTCCGAAACAGCTGTTCTAAATATAAGAATTAAACAAAAGACTGATATTAGCGTGGAGCAAATAGAGCATTTTGAAATCGTAGAAGGCACACATATATTAGACAATAAAGGTCAAATACTACCTTATGTTAACTTTTCTTCCGTTCAATTCAAAACAACAAATCAAAACATGATGAGTAAGCTTGCTACAGCTTATCCAAATCCATGTAACGAATCATTCAGTATTCATTTAAATACCGATAGTAAAGTTGAAGTTAAAATATACAATACAGTTGGTCAAATGGTTGAAACCTATTATTCAACAGTAAGTAACCAAGAACTTCAAATCAATACAAGAAATTTACGAGGAGGTTTATACTTCTATCAAATAAATTATCAATCAAAATCAGTTCAAGGATCTATAACGGTCCGTAAATAGTCGCGTGTGTACTTTGCACTTGTACAATTTTTACACTATCTCAAAAAGGGACATATTCTATAGTCCCTTTTTTTCTATTTTAGCAAAAAATATTCTATGAGGTATTTCATTGTATTGATTTTTATTCACTTAGTTTTCTTCAACGTTTTTGGGCAATTATCTCCTAAACAAAGAAACTCGAAAAACAATCCTTTGACCAATAATATTGATGAACTTCATTTACATTTGGCCGACTCCATTATCCTTAACAATGCCAATTATAAAAGCAATATTATCAACTACCTTAATTCTATTGACAAATACAATGTGAACGATTACCGTACTCACATTGAAACCATATATAATAGGTTTGCAATAAGCAACCATAGCGATAGGCATCTATTAACCAAAGCAACGCAATTAAAAGCCTTGTTGAGTTATTACGACCGGAATTACATACAGGCTATTTCTGAATTCAAAGACTACTTTCATCTATACAAGGAATATTATAAGAACGATACTTCTTTTGCTTATGAATATTCAAAATACACAAACTGCTATCGTAAGACAAATAGAATGAAAGCATACTTTGCTTACATTGATACCGGACTTCAAATAGCCAATAAAAAGAAATACCCAGGATCTGACCAAGCCCAATTCTATTATATGTTGTCCATTCATTATTCTTCTAATAGAATCAATGATTCTTCAAGGTTTTATCTTAAAAAAGCCATTCGAGGATTCGATGATTCTAAAAAAGATGACTATAGAATAAAGTATATGGTTTACAAACAAATAGCATATGCGGAATTATATAGTGACAATTTAGACCTAGCAGAAAGCTACTTTAACATTGCTGAGGAATTTCTATTAAAATTCGACCATAAGGAGACTGAGTTAGCTCTGCTACTTCGAGACAAATCTTCTACTTTAATGCTAAGTAACCAATACACTCAGGCTATTAAACAACTAAAAATGGCCTTACACATCTACAGCTCAGATTCCCATTCGAGCAGGGCCACAAAAGCCAATATCAATAGATATATTGGATTATCATATAAAGGTCTTGGTAAGATGAAAATAGCCATTCAATATTATAAAGAATCGCTAAGCCTCTATCCTGAAAGCAAGAACATGGCTTACAGAGATTTAGCTGATGTTTTTTTTTCCTTAGAACAGAATCACATTGCAGACTCTCTATATCAAATATCTTTAGATTATTATCTGAGTTTAAACGATCCTCAAGCATTCCAACTTTCTCAGACCTATTATGTTTATGGTCAATTTCTTATTGAGCAGAAAGAGGATGTTTCAAGGGGAGAAGAATATTTAAAAAATGCCATTACCAATTGGTATCAACAATATAATGGTCCCTCATTTTATTTAAGTGCTCCTCTCAATATACTTGGAGCTCATTATTTAGAAATAGGGGAAATAAATCAAGGTCTTGATAGCTTACAGTCTTCACTTTGCAGCTCCTCCGATAGGTTCAGTAATTATGATATTTATGTGAATCCAAGAGCAGATGAAATCCCAAACACCCCCGATTTTAATAACGCCTTGGCTTGGAAGGCATATGGCCTCTATTTATTATATCTAAAGACCAATGATATAACAGATTTAGAAATGTCATTTGACACCTACAAACTCTACATATACTGCGTCAACGAATTAAGAAGAAATTATGATCAGATTGAAAGTTTACAATCTAGCAAACAAAATCACTATGTTTATAACCAAGCTATAGATGTGGGATATATTCTGTATTCTAAAACTAATGACGCAAATGTAATATCTGAGATTTTCAATTTCATTGAAGGAAAGAAATCCTTTACACTTTATCAATCATTAAATATTCTCGAAAAGAAAAAGCTATTAAAGGTTCCCAAGCATTTAATTAAAAAAGAATTGGATTTAAAGTCTCAAATGGGAAGGATTGAGGAAGAAATAAAAGTAGAAATCAGTTTAAACAATGAGCCTAAAACCATCAAAGAACTAGATCAGAAAGCCTACCAAATTAGCTTGAGTTTAGATAGCATCCAAAAAGAGTATAAAGAAAACTATTCCAGTTTTTATAATCTAAAATATGGTTTTAAGGAATTAAGCATGTGTGATATTCAGAAAAAAGCACCAGCAAATACTGCTTTTATTAATTATTCTATTAGTGACAGCTTACTGAATATCATCACCCTAAGTCATGAAGAAGTTAAGCTTTACACTGAGCGCATTGATTCAAGTTTTTTTCAAAACATAGAAAACGTTGTCAAACTGCTAAAAAAAGTAGATACGGATAATAGCTACGAGGAATTTGTTACTTTTACTAAAAGCAGTCGATCACTCTATCAAAAACTCATTAAACCTATTGAAAAGCAGATCGAAAATAAAGATCTTATTTTTATTCCAGATGGACAATTAAGCTATATTTCCTTTGATGTATTGCTCACTGAGGATGTTAAAACGGAAAGACCCGACTACAGAACCCTACCTTATCTCATCAAAAAGCATAAATCAAATGTGGCTAACTCCATGCAGATCTACTTTAATATGAGGTCAAGGGAAACAAAACCAAACGATAAGGTTTACGCATTTGCACCTTTATATCAAAACAATAAAAAACAAGATTCCGTCCCTGAAGAATATAACTTTTTACGCCCTTTAGATTATGCTAAAATGGAAGTAGAAAGCATAGAAAGAAATCTAAAAACTAAAACTTTTATTGGTTCAGAAGCTTCGGAAGAGATTTTTAAAACAGAAGCAAAAAATGCAGGAATCCTTCATTTAGCTATGCACACCCAAATCAATGATGAGGATCCTCTTTATTCGAAACTACTATTCACCTATAACCAAGAAACCAATTCGGGTCTGGTGAATACCTACGAACTATTAGGACTCGATTTAAATGCAGAATTAGCTGTTTTAAGTGGATGTAGCACTGGCGATGGAGCCTTGCAAAAGGGTGAAGGAGTTATGAGTTTAAGTTCTGGTTTCCAGTTTGCTGGCGTACCAGCTATCATTATGAGTCTTTGGGAAGTGAACGATAGGTTTGGCGCTCTGGTGATAGACAAGTTTTATCAATATTTGGCAAATGGTGACAAAAAAAGCCAAGCCCTTTACAGAGCCAAGGTAGAAGTATTGGCACAGGGTAATGCGTTATACGCTCATCCATATTATTGGGCTGGATTAACCCTGATGGGTGATGATGCCAAATTACAATTTGTACAAAGGAAAAGATGGGATATGATAATTCTTGGTAGCACCATATTATTAGCCCTTGGAGTTTTCATATTTCAAAGAAGAAAAAAATGGGCGGCCTAAAACAAATCAAAACCTTATTGGATTCAAAATATGAAGCCTATTGTAATGAGGAATTTATTGCATTAGATCCTATTCAAATTCCTCATTATTTTTCAAAAAAAGAAGATATAGAAATAGCTGGATTTTTAGCCTCTTCCATAGCTTGGGGTCAAAGGCCAACTATTCTAAAGAATGCTAAAAAGCTAATGCAGCTGATGGAATTTGAACCTCATTATTTTATTATGAATCACAGCCCTGCAGATAGGATCGGATTTAGCGATTTCCGGCACAGAACTATGTTACCCGAAGATATTCTCTTTTTTATTGAAAGCCTTCAAAACATCTACCAAAATCATAATGGATTGGAGACTGTCATCAATAATGGATATAAAACCGGAGGAATTAAAAGAGGATTATCTGAGCTTCATGAGGTTTTCTTTTCTATTGATCATCCCCTAAGAACACGAAAACACATTTCTAATCCTGAGAAAAACTCGGCTTCGAAGCGATTAAACATGTTCCTGAGGTGGATGGTCCGAAAAGACCAATCTGGAATTGATTTTGGAATATGGAAACAGATCTCTATGGCAGACCTTTTGCTTCCTTTAGATGTGCATACCGCTCGTAATGCTCGTGAGCTCGGTTTACTCCTGAGAAAATCAAATGATTGGAAAGCTGTTGAAGAAGTGAGCCAGAATTTAAAGAAATTAGATCCACAAGATCCAATAAAATACGACTTTGCTCTTTTTGGGATGGGTGTTTTTGAAAAAGATCTGTGAATTTTACTACATTTGCTCTAATATGACCAAAACTAAAATACTTTCAATATTCTTTATTTTACTCTTGGGTCTTTCATTTTTCAATTGTAAAAGTGATAAACTCAAAGAAAATATAGACCCCAATGAAGTCAATTTCTTGGTTACCCAGCCATCCATTGCCACTGCTACTTTTGTGGCCAAATGCACCAATTACGATATTGTTTTAGATTCGGTCACTATACTTTCTCCTAACAGCGCAGTATACTTTCAGGATTTTAATTCCAGGTTACTATCTCAAAACGAAGAACAATTGATTGGAGGCTATGAAAGTTTCGACGGTTTGTGGATCATTAGGTTTAATGGCAAAGTACAAAATAGTGAAAGATCCTACAGCGTGAGCATTCCTTATGAAATGAATATTGAAGAAGATGATGATGAATAAATCAAAAGAAAGTATAAAACATAAGCTTCATACCATTATTCAGGAAGCAGATACTCCCATGGGAAAGGCTTTTGACATTTTGCTTCTCATCGCTATTCTTCTCAGCGTTATTATTGTCATGCTCGACAGTGTGCATTCTATCAATGAAAAGTTTTCTAAATTATTCTTCGTCTTAGAATGGACCTTTACTATATTCTTTACCATAGAATACTTCCTTAGAATTTACATCACTAAAAATCCTTTCAAAAATTATATTTTTAGTTTTTATGGAATTATTGACTTTCTAGCCATTCTCCCTACTTATTTAAGTATGGTACTTACTGGGTCCCACTTTATGATGGTGATTAGAATATTCAGACTCATCAGAGTTTTTAGAATTCTGAAATTGGGTAGATACGTTGGCGCTTCTCAAGTATTACGTGATAGTCTTTATAATAGCCGTCATAAAATCACTGTTTTTCTAGAAATCATTATGACCATAGTCGTCTTGATGGGCTCTATTATGTATATTGTAGAAGGACCAGAAAATGGTTTTACCAGTATTCCCCGAGGCATCTATTGGGCAATAGTAACATTAACTACAGTAGGCTATGGAGATATTGCGCCAACTACAGTTTTTGGACAGTTCTTAGCATCCATTATTATGATTATGGGTTATGCCATTATTGCCGTACCGACAGGTATCGTTTCTTCCGAAATGATTAAATCTGAAAATAAAAGAAAAATAAATCTAAACACTCTAGTTTGTGAAAATTGCCATTGTGACAAACATGAGGATGGAGCTAGATTCTGTAAAATTTGCGGTGCTGCCCTTCTTGCTCCTGAGGAAGAAAATAACATCTAATTTATTTGCCACTAGCAAGTTTTAATTTACCTTTGCCGAATATTTATTTGTATGATAAAAGATTTAAACTTCACGAACTTCAATACTGAACTTGCCAAAGGCTGGGTTTTAGTAGACTATTGGGCCTTTTGGTGCATTCCTTGCCTCACTCAAGATCCAATAGTTCAAGAATTAGCGGAGCAATTGAAAGGTATTTTAAATGTTGCAAAAGTCGATATCAATGAGAATAAATATATTGCTAATGAGCGAAAAATCAGAAATATTCCTATGCTAGTTCTTTACCATAATGGAGAAGAAATAGAAAGGTTTGCTGGCTTACAATCAAAAGAAACTATTCTCAATAATAAGCACATAAAAAACTTAATATGATTATACTTGAAACCAATTGGAACCTATTAACCCCTGTTTTATTATTAGCAGCAATCGTATTATTCCTTATCGTTAGAATGTATAAAATACGTCGTGTACTCATAGGCGGAGGAGGTCCAGAGACAAGTGAAAACACCATAGACTTAACAGATCAGACATTCGAAAAAGTAATTGGTAAGGGTGTGAGTTTGGTCGATTTCTGGGCACCATGGTGTGCTCCTTGCCGCATGCAAGGCCCCATTGTTAACGAGCTAGCAGACGAGATTGCTGGAAAAGCCAATATCTGTAAAATGGATGTGGATAAAAATAAAAAGATGGCCGCTAAATATGGTATCAGAAGTATACCAACCATTATGGTATTTAAAAATGGCGAAATGGTGAAACAATTTGTGGGCATCAAACCCAAAGCTACTTTGCTAAAAGAAATTGAAAAGCATCTTTAATACTCAATAACTGCTTCCGCTTTTTTCTGTCTCAAATACCCCCGAATAATGGTGGCCACATCTTTATTCTCTGGATAATATTTGATGAAAGACTTAATGACCTCTATAGATTGATCTAATTCTTCTTCTGCCACAAATCCAAAACCCTGATATACGAAATTCTCAATCAATATGATGGATTTCTCCCCAACTCGTCTACCCGAATCCACTATCAACAAATTACGATTCTGATATTGATAAAGATTGATCAACTGTTCTACTCGCTTATTATATTTATCAGGAAGCTCCTCTCCTACACAAGCTCCAAGGCATTGCTTAATAGAATAATGAAAACAAGCTCCAGAACTTTGATACAAACCATTCATATTTTGGCATAATTGAAACTCCTCTGTTAATCTCTCCAATTCTGATAAAGCCGTTCTCTTGGTTTTAAAAACATTGACAGGAATTTCCTTTTCTTCACTGGTTTTAGCTAAGCGCAAGCAGATATAGCCACTTTCATTCAAATACTGATACATACCCCAAACAAAAGCTGTTCGTCGCTGTGCGCGATTATAAACAGGCATGTGGATCTTAATCTCGTTGGACTCTAATAAAAGAGCCACCAACTCACTTCCACAAATCTCATAATTTACATCTGCTATTCGTTCTCGCATTTCAATGGCTTTCCTTGTGGTGGTATTACTCAAATGAGAAAGCACACGACTGTGAATATTATTGCTTTTACCGATATAAATCAATTGATGAGCTTCATCGAAGAAATAATAGACTCCAGTTTCATGAGGTAAAGAATCGAGGATTTCTTTTTTTAAGTTTGAATGGAGTCCCCTTAGATTCAATTGAGTAATTTCAGGCTGAAGATTTAAAAGCATGATGAATAATTGGGCGGTAGCTGCAGCATCCCCCATGGCTCTATGCCTGTTTTCTATTTTAATGCCCAATTGAGCTGTTAGCTTCCCCAAACTATAGGAGCGGAAACCGGGCATGAGTTTCCGGGCTAGCTTTACGGTATCGAGAACCTTCCTATGATAATCGAATTCATAACGTGCAAATTCAGCCTGAATAAAACGATAATCGAAAGAGGCATTATGAGCTACAAATATGCAATTAGTGGTAAGTTCCACGATTTGCTTTGCTATCTCATAAAAATGTGGTGCCCCTTGAACCATCTGATCATTAATACCCGTCAACTGAGTAATTCTATATGGAATTTTGCGCTCTGGATTAATCAAACTGCTGAACTCATTCACAATTTCACCATCCTCTATAACAACAATCGCAATTTCTGTAAGTCGCTCCGTTTTGTGACTCAACCCAGTAGTTTCTACATCTATTACCGCATATTTTTCCATTGCCACAAAGTTATAAGTATTTGCAAGAACCGAGTTCTACGAGCTCAACGAAGTTAAAATGCCCATCCCTTCCGGTCTAATACTGGACTATTTATTTTCTTACTGACAAAAGTATTTAAAAGCGGAGTCCATTCCTAAAAGTAAATAAAATGATAGGGTTACCCATTTAAGTCTCGTGTAATTTAATCGAAGCGTAAGCAATCGGT